>VGTJ01000270.1 GCA_016874775.1 Deltaproteobacteria bacterium | reverse complement strand
TGCGAAAAACGAGCACAAACTTGACCCAACGTGATCACTCAGAGTAAAGTTACACTCTCCAGCGTTCGCGGTCGGGGAACCTGATCACGTTCCCCAGAATCGCTGATCACTTCCACCAGAATACGCACTATACTACGCCTTCGTATCAACGCATCTACAATAGCCTCGTTCATAGTATTCGTGAGGGAACTAGTTTGTCCGTCATGACTGGTGAAGTCGGGACTGGTAAGACGACAATGCTCCGCCGGATCATGCGAGATCTGAGCAGAACCGTTCGCTTTGCCTATTTAACCTATACCACGCTGCCATTTGATGATCTGCTGATTTTTCTTTGTGATGATCTAGAAATTCCTCGTTCACAAGGCGGACAGCTGCAAACGTTGCGAACGTTACAGGAATTCCTGACTGCGCGGCAGAATGAAGGGCAGGCGACGGCATTATTGATTGACGAAGCACAAAACCTCCAGGAGTCAGTGCTCGAAGATATTCGTCATCTCTTGAATTTGACAACCGAGAGTAAAACGTTGCTCCCCGTACTTCTGGTTGGCCAACCAGAGTTGGAACGAAAATTGGCATTGCCGAATGTCTATCAACTCAAGCAACGGGTGGCGTTGCACTGCCAACTCGACCGACTCAAAGAACGAGACATCGGCCCGTTCATTGCCCATCGGCTGCGGGCTGTTGGATATGAGCGAGAAGACCTTTTCACCCCAGAGGCGATCGAGCGTATTACCTTTTATGCTCAAGGTATCCCGCGCTTGATTAACATCATCTGTGATAATGCCTTATTACTCGGCTATAGTATTTCCGAGAAGACCATTTCTGCTGAACTGATCGAAGAAGTCTCGCAAGACCTAGGACTGCACAAGGCTGTGTCTCCTGGACCAGAGACCCCTGCAGCTCAACCTGAAGCTGCTTCAACCTGGGTTGCACCTGTCACTAGTCAACAGGAGCAAGAGCAACTGCCTCGAATTCCTGTCACGATCGACCAACGTTTCTCAAACTCCCCTACGAAATCGCTTCCGGGTAAAAAGACTCCTGCTTCACGGCGGACTGTTACGAAGAGACTAGCGTGGGCTGGCACTGGGCTCGCTTTTGCGCTGTGGTCATTTACCCTGCTTCCGTATGGTGATGAGGACCAGGGACCCCTTTTACCATCGTTTTCCTCTGGCGTGCAAAACAGTCCAACACTAGATTTATCTGATGCGACCATGTCTGTTTTGGTCCGCAATGAATTAGGTTCGATGATAGCCCGCCAGCGTGGGATTACGCCTCCTGCACCAGCGAAGGATACGACGTCAGCAAAAAAAGTTGACAACAAGGAGGCGGAACAAACAAAAAAGGAAAGCGGCTCTTCCACGCAAGTTCAATCGACTACTACTGCAGCTGTCACGCGAGGATCACAAGAAGAACCTATGCCTCCAGTAAACGATCAAGAAAGGGCGACTCAACAAGCACTCGAGCAAATGTCCGATGGCCGGGAAATTCGGCGCCCCTCTTCTCGTGAACCTCTATTAATTGAGGCAGCTTCACAGGGAGATATAGAGAAAGGGGAGCGTCTCCTTAGCGAAGGAGGCATTCTTCCAGATATGGTCGATGAGAAAGGCTGGACAGCTCTCATGATGGCTGCATTACATGGCCATCCGACGATGGTAGAGCTACTTCTCTCCTATGGCGCTGATGTGAATTTACGCAATTCTACGGGAGGGACAGCTTTGATGATGGCTGCGATTCAAGGGCGCAACGATATTCTTCAACGTCTGCTTGATAAAGGCGCGCGAGTAAATCTCCAAGATACGAAAGGCTGGACGGCTCTTATGTATGCAGCGAGAAATGGCCATACGCCGACGGTCCAGATCTTGCTCAGTAGTGGTGCAGAAGTGGATTTGAAAAACACAGAAGGACAGACTGCACTTTTGTATGCGACAGCAAGGGGACATCAAGAAACTGCTCGGGTTTTACAAGACGGAAAAGCTGGTGGGGGAGTCCCTAACTGAACACTCCACGCTTCCTCTTCATCCCGTTTCCTGTGTGCCTGCATCGGCCTTGTCTCTACTGGACACCTGCCACGTAAAATCATCTGAATGGACGACTAGCTTTTAGGAACCACTAGCGGATAAAATAGCAATTCCGTCGAAGAAGCCACCACAATACAGTGCAGGCAACGAAATGTCGGCTGTATTGATGAGGTTGGACATATTGGGGTGGATGTATGAGGTGGGGAGAAGCAAAGCAGAGGCAGTGACGCACGATTGTTGGTACGTGTCAGGCTCGCTTTTTTGCTTCTCACTTATTGTGAGGGGTGATCTATGTACAACGATTTCTTCGGCTTTCACGAAAGCCCATTTACCGTTACGCCAGATCCGCGTATCTTCTATGCTACGCCTCTGTATCAACGCGTCTATGCAAACCTGCTATCTGGCATTTGTCAACGACAAGGGGTAATCGTCCTCACCGGGGAGGCTGGCACCGGAAAGACGACCATCCTGCGCCGGCTCATGACCAATCTGAAGCACTCCGTCCGTTTTGCCTTTTGTCCATATTCTACGTTGTCGTTTGATGATCTCTTGGATTTCATCTGTGACGACTTCGAGCTGCCACAGAAACCACAGGGTCGATCGTTCCAATTACAGGCACTCTATAAGTTTCTCTTGTCACAGCAGCAGCAGAATCAGCACGCTGCGTTGTTGATTGACGAAGCCCATCATCTTCAACCGTCGGTGTTGGCTGCCCTTGCCGAACTTGCAAGTTACACCGTTGGTAACGAAGTGCTGCTCCCCATTGCCTTGGTAGGGCAGCTCGAACTTGAGGAACGTCTGCACGATCCGGTCGCAACGGTTCTTCGCGATCGTATTGCGCTCTCTTGTCAACTTGACCGCTTACAGAAAAACGATGTGGGTCCGTTTATTTTTCATCGCCTGAATGCGGTTGGATACCGCCGAAGCGATCTGTTTCCGCCGGAGGTCATTGCTGCCATTGCGGAGTACTCTCAAGGCATTCCTCGCTATATAAATACTATTTGTGATAACGCCTTGTTGATTGCTCGCATCGAAATGAAGAAGATCGTAACGCCTGCGATTATCGAGGAAGTTGCGCAAGACCTCCAACTCTTACCGTCTGCTGTTCTTCCTGACGAGCACGATGCTGCATCAGACTTTGGGGAGCCCGTCGTCCCTGTGGATATCTCCCAGCATGTGGAAACAGTGGTTCCCGTAGACGTCCTCCCGCAACGTTCGTCACCGGCGATACCGGCTGTTGTCGCGCGGACCTCGGTCCGGCGAGGCTATCCGTGGCAACCACTCGTGCGGTCTTTTGCCTCGTTTCTGGTGAGTACCTGGGTCGGACTGGGAGCCGCTGGGGTGTTATGTTTCTTGCTCTTTTTCCAATCCCCTCTGCCAGAAACGACGGAAGTGGTGGCACGGAACGGACCACCTCCTGAGTCTGACGAAGTGAAGTCTACCCCACCACCCCCACCTACTTCCGCTCCTACTGCCCAACCTCCTGTTCCTTCCGTTAAATCTTCTTCCGCACAACACGTGTCTTCCCCCTCTGCGAAACCAAACCGCATTGTTCGCCCTGACGTGACAGGGCAACACACTCAACAACAACCCGTACGCCCTCCTACGGAATCGAGCACCCAAGCGAAAGTCAGCCCCGCAAAACCACCAGTCCGTGAGATTACGATTGCTACTGCTTTTAGTAATCCCCTTCCCGTTGAGCGGGAGGCGAAAAAGAAAAGTGCAGAGCCACAGAGAGACCCCTTTGCTATGGCAAAGCCGCCTTTAGTCGCACCTGCTCGACTCCTTCCCCCTAAGGACAACAGTTCCCGAGAAGGTACACTGCAGAGACACCCGGCTCCCAGAGAAGAAAAGGGCTTGACCCCGTTGATGACAGCAGTCATGCAAGGCCGTACGACGACCGTGCAGGCGTTGCTCAAGAAAGGGGTCGAAGTGAATACGCAAAATACCGCCGGACGAACCGCGCTCATGCTTGCGGCACTGAAAGGACGCACGGATATCCTGCAAGCCTTAATTAAACGCGGTGCCGTAGTCAATGCGAAAAACGATGAAGGCTGGACAGCGTTGATGTACGCCGCGTGGAACGGTCACACCAAGACCGTGCAAACCCTCCTCCGCAGTGGTGCGAAAGTGGATACGAAAAGTACTACAGGAGGGACCGCCTTGACCCATGCGGTTCGCAACGGGCACCACGACGTTGCTCGTATCTTGCGCTCAGGCGAGACAGGAGCGTCTGCTCAGCCACTGTCAATGAAGTCGACAGAAACCAGGGCTACTCGTTCTACAGATTTCCGTTCGCTGACGCTCTCCAAACGACCTGTGCGGTGAGAAAAGGTTGATCCTCACGGTGTTTTTGTATAGAGCGACACCCAGGAGGAATACGCATGAAACTTTCAAAGCCACGCATTACACCACTGACCGAAGCGGAATGGACCGACGAACAACGTAAAACGCTGGAACCCGTCTATAAAGAGGGGAGAGTATACAATGTGTTAGGCACCTTGTCCCGCCATTGGGAAGCCTCGAAAAAATTTGGCGCCTGGGCCTACCACGTTATGGGAGACACCTCGAAATTGGTCCCTCGCGAACGAGAGATTCTCATCCTGCGCATTGGATGGCTGTGTCAAGCTGAATATGAATGGGGACAACATGTGATATTCGGCAAAGCCGCCGGACTGACTGATGCAGAGATCGCACGAATCAAAGAAGGGCCAGATGCACCAGGGTGGGCACCGTTTGATGCTACCTTGTTGCGGGCGACTGATGAACTCCACAAAGACGCCTTTATTGGCGATAAAACCTGGGCTGCCTTGAGTGAGCGCTACAGCACCGAACAACTCATGGATGTCGTGTTTACCGTCGGCCAATATAACTTAGTGTCGATGGCACTCAACACCTTTGGCGTGCAACTGGATAAAGGAGTGAAAGGGTTCTAACCTTCCTGTTGCGGAGTCGATTCACCGTGTCATTGGGAGCAGAGCGATCTGGTGGGAAATTTCACTGAATGTGATACGCTCTGCTCTTGCCCCCATTCGGTAACCGGTGAGCGATCGGCGTTGTTGACAGAGGCCAGCGAGAGCGAACTAGGGGGCATGCAGACCAAGCCGGATCAGGCATTGGTGCCAATAACAATTGGTGAATAAAAAAGCTGC
>VGTJ01000269.1 GCA_016874775.1 Deltaproteobacteria bacterium | reverse complement strand
CCTGCACTGGGTGTTAGATGTCGTGTTTCGCGAAGATGCCCGCCGGGTCTATGATCGCACGACGGCGGAGAACCGGGCGTTCCTCAACCGCTTGGCCGTCTCGCTCTTACGCGGGGACCCCGGCAAAGGTTCGCTCAAAGTTAAGCGCAAACGCCCAGGCTGGCACCTGTCCTACCTCGCCCAACTCCTCGGGTTTCCCTGCACTTGAAGCGCGTTTTCCGTGTGCTTCAGATCAATCTCTGTCCAATGCGGCATGCCACAATCCTTATTCCTGGGAGTGAGTCGCCAGCCACTGCTCCAGATCTGCCAGTCCACGAAACTCTAACAAGGCTTCACCCAATGCTTCGAGTTGCGGCAGACTCAAACGCGCAATCTGCTCTCGCACGGTTGGCGTCAGGTCGCCACAACGGCGTTGCAACAAACGCAGAATCAGAAGCACCCCTTCTTCTTGCCGTCCTTCTTGCCGTCCTTCCGCAAGAACATCTTGATAGAAACGAGACTGTTTGAGATCAGCGTCGGTTAGCTCTAACATCTTCTGAATCACCTCCCGATTCAACATGGGTAGTTTATACGCCAAAATCGTCTCGACCAAGTCTACTATGTTCGGCACCCGTCCTCCATCCTCCTTCTGTGCCAGTACTGCCTGCGCCTCAGCAATTGCCTGGTGCGGCTCGGCCAGCAGTACGCCCATCACTCGTTGCATCACCGTCTGCCGTGGCTGCGCCCATTCATCCAAATATACGCGGGTCACCTGCTCGCTGTTCAGCAGTACTTGATAATGGCGATGCAGACCGGGGTCAACGTTACGACTGGGATAGATCACTACCGCCTGCCACGGCTGCACTGGCTGATGGAGCCGCAAATAGAGAAACACTTCGGCGAACAAGCGTGAGTACAACTCTGGGTCGAGCTGGAACTGCACTTCGACAAAGAACAGCGGCCAGTCTGGTTGGTCCTCGGGCGGGCGAAAGATACCATCGATGCGGAAGGCCGTCTGTTTGAGTTCCTCAGAGGTGAACTGCTAGTGATCGGCCTGTTCAGTGGGGCGGTCGAGCAAGGCAAAGAACAACTGCGGCACGCTCTGAAACAAATGGTAGAAGACGGAATCAGTTTTCATTGGCGCGCATGCTCTGGCCTCTGCCTTCGGGCTGCAAGAGAATGAGTGAAGAATCAAGGCGGCGATGGCTCGTCTGACTCTTCACTCGTAGTTACACTTACGCCGCTTTTGCCATTCTCCGTGCCGGAGCTGCTTTGGCTTTGGCTGGTGCTTTCTTGCTCGCACCCTTGTTGGCGTTGTCAACCAGTTTCTGGATCATCCGCCAATCCAGAATGCCGGTGATCTTGCCGGTCTTATCGTGGAAGGCCACTGGGCCGTACACATTCGCCAGGTATACGGTATCCATCGGATGGGTCGTTGCTTCGTGCACCGCACCGGCAGACTCATACACCCAATCACCCTCACGCGCAGAACCACCACGGTAGTCAAACCCACCCGAGATCACATAGAAGTCGGCGGGACCCACGTGGGTGTGAGGTGCGTTCACTTGACCAGCCTTGGCGCGCACTAATGCGCTCCAGGCGCCAGTCTCTTTGCTAATGCGCAGCACCAGGAATTCATTACCATCACCAGCACTAATCCACTTCCCGTTTTTCGTTCGCACGAGTGCCGCACCAATTGAGTCATATTGCGTTTTTGCCATTACCTGTTCCTCCTTTAGAGATTTCGGCTTGTCTATTTGTTACTGCCAGTGCGCTCCAAAAAGTGCAAGGGTCCTTTCATTCACGGCGTAAACAGGGGTGGGTTCAGCAGAGTGGTTATGTTATCTGCAATAAACAAGAGGGGCCGAGTGAGGAAGAATGTGGCCCACAATAACAAGCGAAGGAGTACGACGTGGAAGCAACAACCAATCAAGAACAGATTCGCTATTGGAATGAGCAAGGTGGTCCCAAGTGGGTGCTGCTTCAGGAGAAGCTCGATGCGCAAATTGGTCCCCTTGGGCTCGTCACACTGCAACGAGCAGCGATACAACCCGGTGAACGGGTCATTGATGTCGGCTGTGGTTGTGGTCAGACATCCCTTGAGCTGGCCGAACACGTGGGGCCGAATGGCTTCGTTTTAGGTATCGATATCTCCGAACCGATGTTGGGTCGTGCTCGCGAACGTCAGCACGCACGCGGATTCACAAACGTTGAGTTCCGTACCGCCGATGCGCAAACTCATCAGTTTGACCGCGAGCGTTTCGACGTCCTCTTCTCCCGTTTCGGAGTGATGTTCTTTGAAGATCCGACTACTGCGTTTCGGAACTTGCAGACATCCTTACGGCCCAACGGTCGTCTCACGTTCGTTTGTTGGCAGGCACTCGACAAAAATGATTGGGCTCGGGTTCCTCTCAAAGCAGCACTCCAACACGTCCCACCACCCACGCCACCTGCGCTAGGGGCACCCGGTCCTTTTGCCTTCGCTGATCCAGAGCGAGTGCGCAAAATTTTGACAGATGCAGGCTTTACTGCCGTGCAGTGCGAACCGTATGAAGCGGCACTGAACCTTGGTGGTGCCATCACCGTGGCTGAATCTGCCGAGTTCTCACTTGAAGTTGGTCCAGTGTCACGTTTGGTCGCAGAGGCAGACCCGACGGTACGGCCTCGTGTGGTCCAATCAGTTCGTGAGGCTCTTACCCCGTATGCCAGTTCTGAGGGAGTTCGCGTCCCCGGTGCGGTGTGGATCGTGCAGGCGCGACGGAAGGATTGAGCAGGAGCCCCCGTATCATTGGCAGTTCGTCATTCCCGCGAAAGCGGGAATCCAGTTTTATTTCTCCTGGATTCCGGGTCGCGGCCTGCGGCCTTGCCCGGAATGACGGTCGGTCCTTATCCCCGAAAGCTCGGCATAATCTCCTTCGCAAACAATTCCAACGACCGCGTCGACTTCTGTGGGTCCATACCGGGCATCTGCGTGCCGATCACAAAATGTGTACAGGCATGGCGCTTGAAAAACGGCTCCATCTTGCGTGCAACCTGATCCGGCGTACCGATCATCGCTGCACGACCAAACCCGGAGTGACGCAACTCACTCGGGCTCTTGAATTTCCAGAAGTCTTTGTCGCCTGGCGCGTCGTTCGCCTCAGCGAGAATCTTGCCGTAGTATTCCATCGAGTTAAACAGATGATCCTGGATATCCGCCCACGCTTGGTCCTCACTCGGCGCAAGATACACCAAGCCAATCTGTCCGATGTTGAACTGCGTAGGGTCATAGCCATGCGCTTTCAGTGTTTCACGATACAGCGGCGCAGGATCAGGCCCGAGCGTTGCCATCAGATGTGCACCCATCCGTGCGACTCGTTGCACCGCCTTTTCTGCCCGTGCGCCCAGCCAAAGGGGAATATGCGGTTGCTGCACCGGGCGCGGAATAATCGTCATATCTTTCACTTGGGTAAACTTGCCATTGAAGGTGACCTTCTCTTCAGTCCACAGGCGACGGACTAAATCCACCCCTTCAGCCAGTCGCGCAGAGCGCTCTTTGCGGTCCATACAATGCGCAGTGAATTCTTCGGCAGCATAGCCTTGCCCAGCGCCGAGATCGAAACGCCCATTGGAGATAATATCGATACAAGTTGTTTCTTCAGCGACCCGCACCGGATTACGAAATGGTATCAGCATCACATACGTACCGATACGAATGCGACTGGTGCGCGCAGCAATCGCGGCGGCTGTTGTCAGTGGAGCTGGATTGTAGCCATCTTCCGCAAAGTGATGCTCAGCTAACCAGACGTTATCATAGCCCAGCTCTTCAGCGCGCACGATTTGATCGAGGATCTCTTTATAAAACTGCGGCCACGGTCTCCGCCATTGGCGTGGGTTGCGAAAGTCATGAATGATGCCGAATTTCATTGTGTTGCCCTTCTGTTGATGAGCGTCGAATGTTACTCACTAACTGTTCTACTCTTGCTGCTTCAATCGTTCCTCTATCGCGCTCAGCCAGCCGGTAAGGAAGTCAGCATAGGAGGGAAGATGTTGGTAAATTTCTTCAGCTAAAGATTCGTTATACGTATGTACGGTCAGGTTACGGTCGTCAATCATTTCCAAGCCGACAGTCGCCCGCTCATCAGTGATCAATCCGACCTCACGACTTGCACGAATGCTGCCCTTAGGAGAACCGATGCTCAATCCCTCGACTTCCTGCAAATATCGCTGCGCAGCTTTCCATACCGCTTCGCAGGTATATTCAAATCGTTGAATCGCCGCGTCTCGTTCTATCTGCGAGGGGCCTTCAATGGCGAGGACCTCCTGAAGCGTTCCTAACGCGTGCTGAGCAACGGCTAGGCGTTCCTTCAATCGCTCCACAACACGCCCTCGGCTATGACACGCTGGCGGAATTCAGGAGATGTATGAGTAAGATCGACCACATCGACGCGGTACGGCACATGACTTTCCTCTAAACGTTCACGCAACTGAGCCAGCGTTCCACGAGGAAGCGTGGTTTGAGGATCGAGAGCCACATCAATATCGGAGATACGTGTCGCCTCTCCTCGCGCCCATGACCCAAAGAGGTACACTCTCACTTTTTTGTCACCGACCGCAGCAAGAACAATGCGCCGCACCTCCGCAAGGGCTTTCGCTGTTATGGCAGATATTGAGGTTTCTTGGTGGCCGTTCCGCATGCGTCTTTCCTTACCCGACTTTCTGTCACGATTGAACCACACCAGCGAGATTTTGCAATCGAAACAGTGTATGTACCGGCATCAACTCTGGAGGAAGACATGTATCGTCAATTCACTTGTCTTGTGTTCGCACTTGGTCTTTTGTCATCTTTGCAGATACCAACTGACGTTGTCGCTGCAGAGGCGGCCAAAGGGCTTACTACAGTGACTGGCATCAAAGTTGGCCACCACACACTTAGTGAACGTCCAACGGGCTGTACAGTTGTCCTTATCGAAGCTGGAGCGGTCGCGGGTGTTGACGTTCGTGGCTCTGCACCAGGCACACGCGAGACAGACTTGCTGAATCCCATCAATATGATTGAGCACGTGCATGCGATTGTTCTTGCCGGTGGCAGTGCATTTGGCCTTGATACCGCAAGCGGTGTCATGCGCTACTTAGGCATGGGCAAGAATTAAGTTACCGATTAAGAGCGAGGAAGAAGCGTATAGTTCCAATCGCCATGAAACTTACCGGGTTTGATATTGAGCGCTTGAAACTCATCGTCGGAGACCTGTAGGCCTT
>VGTJ01000268.1 GCA_016874775.1 Deltaproteobacteria bacterium | reverse complement strand
AAGGCCTACAGGTCTCCGACGATGAGTTTCAAGCGCTCAATATCAAACCCGGTAAGTTTCATGGCGATTGGAACTATACGCTTCTTCCTCGCTCTTAATCGGTAACTTAATTCTTGCCCATGCCTAACGGCAAGCTCACGATTACCCCGAGCACCACGGTCACGGTTACCCTCACCCTTCAGCAACCAACGGCAACCGATGCGGACCCGTCCAGTCCCTACGGTATCGACGCCCGCAATGCAACCCTACAGTTGCCACAACAGCTAGCGTTCCGCTTCTCAGGCTTAGGCAGTTCTCTCACCGAAATCTCTTCTGCCCGTTGGGTCGTGTATGGTCACAAGGCATCGTTTGCGTGGAATCGAGTATCACCCGCATCCTATGATCACACGCTACACCGCGTCTTGATCCCCTTTACCTGCTCACGTCCGTCGTTCCAGGTCACGAACAATCAATCGCCTTTTCATACGCTCGCCGGGCAAGCTTCAGTCACTAGCTGTGCCTGGGCACTGCCGTCAGCACCGATCGACATTTTGTCTCCCACACCAGCCGCTGGCATCGGCGCGTTGTTCGTCAAAACGGGCAAAGGCTTGACCAGTACCTGGACAGGACTCCAAGGAAGCGAACTCTCGTTCACTCAGCCGTCCATCATGGCCGAACCTGGTCGCATTGCACTTACTGACCTTACTGCCGGGACACTTGCCTATCAGCAGACGTTTGCCTTGTGGAAAGATGAGCAGAATCCTTACGGCACCACTGTCCAAGTCCAGTACCCGCGTACGACTCCTTTCTATTACAATACCCTGGCCAACGGCATCGAAACCTTGACGACGTCGTGTAACGCGGACGTACAGAGTGACCGGCCAGTCACGGTTGCCGGCGAAGCGGTTCCTATTCGCTCGAAAAATTCGCTGCTGTTTTTAGGCGTCAGCAAGGCTCTCAAGTTGCTGTACCTGTTCGATGATAACATTTTGTTTGATAGTGTCGACTTCTCGCAACAACCGCCGGTGTCTCCCAAGCCTATTGCCCTCGCCTTACATAATGCCCTGTTCAAAGTGACGCCAGTGAACGGCTGCTTACTGTTTGGCGAATTAGCCAACGACTTGCGTAAAGTCACCAAAGGTTCACTATTTCTCACCTTCGGGTTGCAAGGGTATCTGCCGACCTTGCCAGACCCCTATGCTGCAAACCTCGGCAGCTTACGCGCGCAGTTTCGTGATCGTGGTAGTTCTGCCATTCCCGGGACCGCTGGCGTGAACCCCAATATCCGCTTGTGGTTGGTCGCGCTCATCCGCTGGCAACCAACACCCACAACCAATGATAGTGTGGCACTCTCGTTTCACTTTGCGCCACTGCAAACTCCCTTTCAGTTGCCACCAGCCACCGCCAACGCGACGCCCACAACAGCAAACCCAAGTGTCACACCAGTCACTCCGCACGCACTCTTTCGTGGTGAGACACCTCAATGAGTGAGTGATGAAGCAGAGTTTGCCGTGCGTTCTTCGATCGCTCACCCCAGACTGCCGGATTTTGAAGGGCAATGGGATGAAGGTACTCAGCGCCTCCTGCGCGATACATTCGCGCTGCTCGATGTCAGCACCAACGCTGATTTGTTGGGCATTAGTTTCAGCGTGTTTGATAATCGCCGCATGGCAATGGTTACCACCCACACTGCTGTTCCGGTTCCCGGTCAAGCTGGCGTTGGCTTACCCCTCCAGGTGCAAGGCATGGATGTAGTGAGCCAAGGCACGAACGCTCGGCTCTTTACCGTTCCACAAATTTCCTGGGAGCCAGTGTTTAACCTCACACCGCCGAGTATCCCCGGCGATCCTGCCGGTGGGTTCAATTATTACCCGAACGACGGCGGACCAACGCGCGTCATCAACAATAGCGATCAACAGGTCACCCTCGCGCCAATTCCGCTGACGAACTTCTTGGTCAGTACCTTCGACACGAACGATCAGTTTGCCGCATTAGCATTGTTTACTCTGCCGTTTGGCTTGAAAGCGTTGGCTTTACTACAAAAGCAGTATCCGGGTCGCAAAGGCACGGAGGTGCAGTTCAATTCGAAGTCCTTTGCCAACAGTGTCACTGGTGCGCTTCAGTTGGCGATTCACGGCGGAGAAGCGCAGGTCGAAGGCCAGGGTGACATGTTCAAGGGCAGTACTGTTCAACTGAACAATATCCTTGACTTCAACGGCAATCCCACTGGCAACAGTACGCTAGCGGCGACACCAACGCTCATCTTCAACAACGAATTCTTTTCCAATCAGAGCCTGATGAACGAACGTGGCGTGCCACTTACTCGTTGGGATCTCAGCGGCTATGGCGCCAGTATGTTTAGTAACTGGCTGAACCCGAAAGCACCGATTGCCTCGACCAGCCAGGCCAAGTTTGACGTGATCGTTGGCCGCACTGGTCATGAGATTATCCAAGTCAAAAGCCTCATGTATCCGTGGGCGATCAAAGTCGTGCGCACCATCACGCTGTTCAGAACAAGCAGTGGCTATGTCTATCGTCATGACAGCGGCTGGCGCGCCGAAAGTGACGGTCGTTTTGATTTCACCTACTACGCCTACGACACCAATCCGACTCCGCCGCCACCACTGGTGACAGTGGAGAAACAAGCCACCTATGAGATTCACCCAGGAGTCATCAAAGGGCTCTTCAACATTAAAGACATCAAGGAAACCACAGAGATCGCCCCGTACACCGATCCGATGGTGATTGCGCCGTTCGCAGAGTACGTCAATCAGTTTGGCGTCATTACCCAGAACGGTAACACGGCACTCTCACTACCAGTCAATCTACAGCCGGTCTTCTTCAATGCTGACGTGGAAATTGAAAATCCGCTCAATGGCTACGTCACCAAGACGATCGACGGGCAAGAGAAAAAGCTCATTGCGTCGAAACGTATCTTAGGCTTCGTGCAAGTAGCTCCACTTGGGCAACCGCTGACCAACGATGCACTACGCAGCCTGATCACTCGACAACTCGGCACGATCGGCGGGCCGGTCGATTGCGTGGTGAATATCGGTAGTAGCGGGCAGCAGATGCGATTGAATCGCTTTGATATCAGCAACTCAGTGGCTGCCAATGGTAGCAACCCAACCTTTGTCGCAGCCGGTCGTGGGAACGTCATCCTGCCTAAAGATGGCTCGTGGAGCATGGTGCAACATCAACATGGGACCGGAGAAGTCACACCGGTCCCACAGGAACTGAGTGTACCGCTCATCCGCATCGGCAAGTTGGTTAAACAAGCCGGGCAATTGGTGCTGGATAAGAATCCAGCCAACGAACTGCTACGTGTCGCGAACCCTACCGAACTGCTCCGCACGGCTGTGAATGGCACGATCAACTATGGGTTCTTGCAGAGTACCGATACGCAGAAGGCGCTATTCCTCACTCCTTCCTTCAAACAAGGGGTGGAGAAGATGCTCAGCAAGACGCCGCCGCTGTTTGTCGATGCCTTTCGTATCGTCAATTCTAAAGCGGTGTTTCCCAATATCGGCAATGCGGTCAACACTTTTGGTGATGCGATTTCGCTGTTCAGCAAAGGTACTGAGTTTACCAAGACCGCCCTCACCGATGGTGGCCAGCAAGTGCTGGAGATCATGCAAATCGACAAGGTCGTGAACGCGGTCAAACAGCAAGGTTTCGAGCTCCTGAAAAAAGTCGAAGAGTTCGATCTGCCCAACACGGAATGGAAGCTGATCGAGATTGGGGGCGCGTTCAAAATCTATATTGAATACAAAGCCGACAACGTGCAGAAGCCCAAGAGCCAAGGGGGTGGCAGCAAAAACCTCAAAGGCAGCCTGAATTTCGACGTTGACTCCTTCGCGAACAATCTGGCAGACACCTGGAAAAGCCGCATGAGCAATGTTGGGTTGGTGGTCGACCTCGGTCCCATCAAACGGCTGATGACCATTAAAGGCAACTGGGACGCCAAGAAGGGAGCGGAAGCGCAGTATGGGGGCAGCGCGAGCGATCCTGACTTTCCTTCACCGCAAATTGAGTTTGCGCCTGAGCTGCAGCCGGTTATTGAGATCCTGCAAATTCTCCAAGATCTGCAAGGCGAGAACTACAAAGATGCGTTCCAACGCGGCCTGAAGCTAGCCATGAGTAACAAGGCCGGTACCTGGGAGTACAAGTTTGAAGCCGCCAAGGAAATCCCCGTCGTTCGCTTTCCCATGCCCGATTTTCTCTACAACGACCCGAATGCACCGCTCAAACTCGAAGCTGGTTTGAAACTCGGCGCCTATTTTAACGCCGCACTCAAAGTGACCACAGACCCTACGCAATTGCTACCGACCGCCGGTGGCTTCTTGGAGTTCTACGGTCGTCTGTCGGTGATGTGCGTATCGCTCAGCATCGCCACCGTGTATGCCGTCGGCCAAGCCAGTGTCCGTATTGCCGCTGACACCAAAACTGGCCCGTCGTTGACCCTCAAGTTTGGTTTCGGTGCCCAGATTGTGGTGGGATTGCCAGTCGCCGGCAACGTCAGCGTCCTCTACATGGTAGGCGTTGAGATGTACGTGGATGCGGTCAAACTGAATGTGAGCGCCTTCCTACTCTTCCAAGGTCATGCTGAAATCCTAGCTGGCCTTGTCTCTGTAACCATTACCATTGAAGCCAAGGGGACGATTTCTCGCGCTAATGACCGCACTGACCTGGCGGCACAAGTCACTTTCGGTTTGGACATTACCGTCTTCTGGGTCATTGATATTAGCTTTAGTACCTCGTGGCAGGAGCAACGACAGATTGCGTAGGGTAACGTGCGATCGTGCTACCCTACATCCCTCGCTTTCGATCCTCACCCTATCCCTCTCCCTGGCAGGGAGAGGGCAGTACGAGCGGCGCGAGTACGGGTGAGGGTAATAACCAATGGAAAGCCCACTGAAGTCTGCATTAAGGAAACTCAGATATGGACAAGAACCGACGATTCTCTATCCTCCCCTTCCCGCAGTTCTTCGATGGCAACACCTTGACGCTGAACATCGTGGTGCTGCCGCGTAACCAGAACCCACTCAAGCCGGCCATCGAACAGCATGCCACGATTCCCAACGCTCCGGCATTTGCCGAAGCCGGCTTCGCTTTTGAAGCAAAGATCGTGAGTGGCCTGAGCGGCTTTCCGCACAGGCTCGCAGCCACCAGTAACCAACCGCTGGTTAGGCATGGGCAAGAATTAAGTTACCGATTAAGAGCGAGGAAGAAGCGTATAGTTCCAATCGCCATGAAACTTACCGGGTTTGATATTGAGCGCTTGAAACTCATCGTCGGAGACCTGTAGGCCTTTG
>VGTJ01000267.1 GCA_016874775.1 Deltaproteobacteria bacterium | reverse complement strand
TCCTTCCTGCCCCAGCGGACCTTCCTGGGAGGAGAACCTATGGGGTGCGTGACGGGCCTGCACGCCGGATCGCTCCGAAGCTTTTCGGGTCGCACGGCCAGCGGCCGTGGTTTCAGCTAGGAATGACCCGATGACCCGATGACCTGATGACCCGCTGACCCGATGACTCACTTTCCCTCACCGCCTGTACTCATCCCCACAATCGCCAATCGTTCGATACAAATCTCGCGACTTGCTCACTACCTTCCCAATCTGGCCTCGGTCTTCGGCATCCAATGTAAAACCGAATGTTCGTGCATTCTCTATCCGATGCTCGGCGATGCCCAAGCGCGTACCGACGATCACTCCACCAACAGCCGGACGATCAAGAATATATCGTACGGCGACGTTAGCGCTACTCACTTTGTGTTTATCAGCGACGTTTTTGAGTGTGGTCAGTAATTCCTGAAAGAGATTCCATCCTCCCCAACTATCGATCACCATCTTATACTTTTCCAAACTGACAGTGTTGAGTTCGCGACCGCGCGGTTCAGGTTTCCCAAGATATCTTTCCGCCAGTAATCCACCACACACGGTTCCATACGTAAGCAGCTTAATGTGGTGTTCACGACAAAACGGAATCATGGCAATTTCAGGACGACGATCGACCAGTGAGAATTGCACCTGGTTGGAGACAATGCGGATGCCGTGATCAGTGATGGTCTTGAGATGCTCAGTATCGAAGTTGGTCAGTGCAAGGTGGCGAATTTTTCCTTCGCTCTGCAGATCGGCCAGATGCTTCAGGGCATCGAGATATCCAGGGTCATCGTACTCCCACCAGTGGAACTGCAGCAGATCGAGCGTCGGTACATTCATACGCCGGAGAGAAACATTGATAGCGTTCTCAACAATCTGACGGGTCATCCGTCCAGGTCGTGGGACCCATTTGGTAAACGCTTGTACGCCAGACCACGCGGCTTCTCCACGTGCAGCGATGAACTGCCGCCGAAACTCACCAATGAAGTCTTCTGCCGGACCGTAGTGGTCGGCTAAGTCCCAGGTTGTGAACCCGGCATCGACATAGTCAAACATTTCTTTGATTGCCGCTTTCGGGTCAATGCGGCCGTGCGCACCGGACACTTGCCACAGACCGTTGAGGACACGGCAGATACGAAGATCAGGCGTCAATTGTTGATAGCTTTCAGCAGGAAGAGGCATGGTTGCCTCCTTTCACCGCCAAAGATAGGCACGTTGACATCCTCATCGCAAGCAGCCAGACTTGAGCGTCTCAAGTAGGAGGGACACTATGCCAGAGACAGCAGAGTTGCGCTCGCAACGTACCGAAACCCAAGAAGACGATCCGATTGAACTGCTCTATTCGCGTGGCTTGACCGATGGCCTGCCAGTCGTGCCGCCGACTGAGGCACGTGTGAAACGTATGCTGGAGGCGACGGATCGCGACCCACAAGAGTTGATCGGTACGATCGGTCCCAACTACGGTCGTGCAACCATAGAAAAGATCGCCATCAATGCCGTCATGGCCGGGTGTCATCCCTCGTATTTTCCTACTGTGCTCGCAGTGGTCGAAGCGGCCTGTGAAGATCAGTTCTGCATCCATGGCATTAACGTGACCACCTTTTCTGCATCACCAATGATCATTATCAATGGCCCGATTCGTCAGCAGATCGGTGTCAATTGTGGACACAATGCGATGGGTCATGGATTTCGCGCCAATGCGACCATCGGTCGCGCACTGCGCTTGATAATTATCAACATCGGCGGCGCCAAACCGCATGAGATTACCAAAGCAACTATGGGGCACCCCGCACAGTACACTTTTTGTGTAGGTGAGAATGAAGAAGAAAGCCCATGGGAACCGTTACATGTTGAGCGCGGGTTTCGTGCCGATCAAAGTACGGTGACATTGTTCGGCGGCCATTCGCCGTTGCAGATTAACGATCACGCTAGTCGTAACGCAGAGCAACTTGCGTTGTCGCTCGGTTGGACTATGGCTGGGTTGTGGAATCACAAGAACTTTCCGTTATTCTCGGATACCGTCTTAGTAGTTTGCCCAGAACATGCCAAAACTTTCAAACAAGATGGCTGGTCAAAAAACGATCTGCGGCAGTTTTTGTATGAGAAGATTCGTCGCCCGTTGCGTGAATTACGTCCCGGTGTGAATGGTGGCGAAGGCGCTGGCGTCAGTATGTTGCGCACGGACGCCAAAAAAGATCGTGAACCAGCAACCGACGATACCTTGTTTCCGAAATTCCCAAAGCCGGAAAATATCACTATTATCGTCGCTGGCGGTACGGCGGGTCGTTTTTCTGCGGCAGTACAAGGCTGGGCAGGCGGCAATGCAGGGAGTAAGATAACGACAAAGGTCATTTAAAGTTCAGGAAGGAGGTCCACTATGGGAGAAATGTTTCTTGACCCCACGGATAAAGTGGAACGATCACAAAAAGTGTTCGCGCCACGACTCGACACGCTTCAGGGAAAGACCGTTGGCTTGCTCGATATCAGCAAATCCAAGGGTGCATTCTTCCTTGATCGTGTCGAAGAAATCTTGCGTCAGCAATATGGTGTGAAAGACGTGTTGCGCCGCATGAAACCAACAGTGACGCGCCCGGCACCGCAGCCCATAAAAAATGAGCTACAGGAAAAGTGTGACGCGGTCATTGAAGCCCTCAGCGATTGAGGGGCCTGCATTTCGTGCAGTTCGCACGATGTCATCTATTTTGAAGAACAAGGCATTCCCACCGCAAATGTGACCACCACAGAATTCATTGGTGCTGCGCATGCGCAGTGTACAGCGTTAGGCATGGCACAATACGAACCAATCTTGGTTCAGCATCCCGTTCAGCCAAAGACACAGGAAGAAGTCCGCGCGCTGGCAGATCAAGTGATTGATCAGGTCATTGGCAAGTTATTGAAGCAAAAAGTGGAGAAGGCGGCGTAGTCTCTTTGTCATCGAGAAAACCGCCAATAATGTTCGGTACTCGTTCTGCAAGCATGGGAATGGGTTCCTTCGCCCCACAGGGGAGAAGGTCAGGATGAGGGAGAATCTAAAAGTCTCAACATTATTGTGGGGCTGATCACCCTCACCCTAGCCCTCTCCCTGGCAGGGAGAGGGAATTGTCAGAGTAAGAAGCCCCCCTTATTCTTTTTCACACCTTTTTTGCGGTCGCCCCCTCTTCCTTCACTCTAAGTGTGAGCGCAAGATGACCGATAACACGCAACAAGGTGAAAGGAGTCTTCACTTATGTCGTCTGCTTCCCTTGTCGAGTCATCCCCACAAGTGAGCCCGTCTCTTCCTCCCGGTCCTCCAGTACCCTCGCCCGTCCAACTCTTTCGCTGGCTCACCCGCCCCATTCCCTTTATGGAAGAGTGCGCTCGCAAGTATGGGGAATGTTTTACCATCCGGTTTCCCACCAGTCCTGATCCGTTGGTGTTTTTCAGTAACCCCGAGGTAGTCAAAGAGATTTTCACCAGTGACCCTGAGCAACTCCGCGCTGGTGAAGCCAATATGATTGTCAGACCACTCCTGGGTGAATACTCGTTGATCGTGCTTGATGGCATACGCCACCAGCGCGAACGTCGACTGATGATGCCACCGTTTCATGGCGAGCGGATGTATGTGTACGGCGAGACGATGCGTGAACTCACCGATCGGACCATTGCGACATGGTCGGTCGGACAGCCCTTCGCCATTCATTCCCACATGCAGCAGATCACACTCAATGTGATTCTCCGTACCGTCTTTGGCCTCGCTGAAGATGCCACCCTTACACGCTTACGCACCGTGCTCACAGAAGTTCTCGCTGCCGGAGCAAATCCGTTTATGCTGATTCCGTGGCTGCAAATCGACTTGGGTCCGTATTCGCCGTGGGGGAAACAAGTCCGGCGACGGAGAGAAATTGACCAACTGCTCTTTGCGGAATTTGCCCGACGCCGAACAACAGATCTTTCAGGACGGGAAGATATTCTGTCGATGTTGATGCAAGCACGCGACGAAGATGGCCAACCGTTACACGACCAGCATTTACGCGATGAGTTGATGACCTTACTCGTCGCTGGACATGAGACCACTGCGACTTCTCTGGCGTGGATGCTCTATCGTATTCTTAACCGTCCTGACGTGCTCGAAAAGTTACACACCGAACTGCGAGACGTATTTGGTGCTGGGCCAGTGACACCGCAACAGATCAACAAACTCGAATATCTCGACGCCGTTATAAAAGAGACCCAACGACTCAATCCTATTCTGCCCGTAGTCGGTCGCCGGTTGAAAACACCGACGACGATAGGCGGTCGAACGCTCCCGGCTGGTGCAGTCGCGATGCCGTGCATCTACCTGACCCATCATCGAGCGGATGTGTGGCCTGATCCGTACGAATTCAAACCGGAACGACTCCTCAATAAGAAACCAACCCCGTGGGAATTCTTTCCTTTTGGCGGCGGTAATCGTTTTTGCTTAGGGGCAGGATTTGCCACTTATGAAATGAAGGTCGTACTTGCACAGATCTTGACACGGACGACACTGCGACTTGCGTCCAAATACCCAATCCGTGTGGTCCGGCGGAGCATCACATTTGCACCGTCTGAAGGAATGCCAGTGGTTCTCGAGAAGCGGTTATAGGGCCTGAGAGCGGCGATGCTGGGGAATCCACACGTGGAACGTTGAGCCTTTGCCAACAGTGCTGTTTACTGTCACCGTTCCCCCCAGCAACTCAAGCAACCGCCGGACAATGTACAATCCTAATCCTACCCCTCCTGGTTTACGGGTCGCGAAGTTTCCTCCTTGACGAAACGGTTCAAAGATAAAGGGGAGGAGGTCTGGAGGAATGCCAGGACCAGTATCACTGACACTAAACGCAATGCCTTCCCCTTGAGGAACGACGGTAACGGTGATGGTTCCGCTTTCCGTAAATTTCAGTGCATTCGTCAAAAGATTCTTCAGAATGATTTTCAGCTTTGCGATATCAGTCCAAAGAGATGAAAGGTCAGGAGCAAGTGACCATTCCAGCGTCACACCTGGAGCATGATCCAAGTGCCGTGCTTCATTCGCCAGTTCATCGAGCAACTCAGAGAGCTGCACCTCTTGAATCATCAGTGGTACACGCTGACTCTGTAATCGGCTGAGATCAAGTGTTGTGTTAATGAGCGTCGTCAGCTCTCGTACGTTTTTGTCTACCCGTCCGAGGATGTCGGCCTGCTGTGGCGTAAGAGGCCATCCCTGTAAAGGTCGGTTGACTACCGTCGCATCGCCAGAATCCGCGCAGTCGATACGTGCGTTTGTTTTTTGCCACTCAGTTTGTGAGGTACTGGCTTCTTCGGCCCGCGTTTGGACTTGGTGT
>VGTJ01000266.1 GCA_016874775.1 Deltaproteobacteria bacterium | reverse complement strand
GTAACCGTATAGAGGCCCCAGCGGGGCCTTCCTAAGAGTTACCGCCCCCAGCGGGGGCTTCGGAATGTGCTCGGCCCCTTCGGAGGGGCCTTCTTAATACCACGGCCTCTGGCCGTGGTAGCTTATTTGACCAGTTGGAATTGTTGCTCAGGTATGGTGTGGAATGCAAATGGGACTGGTGGTTACATGACTCTCTCTAAGGATTGGAGATCTCGCAGGACACTCTCGACATCACCCAGTTGTTCCTCAAGAGAGACAGGGCTATCGAGAGGAAATACCGTTCCTTGCGTGCGATCAGGATCGCGGAGCCAGGCGGCCAAGATGACACTGACGTCGATTTCTTCCGGACGGAGCGGTCGTTCGTGATCGAGCGCGAAGCGCTCACGACATAGTGTGGCGAAGGGCTCAAGGTCCTCGCGGGTACGGACAAGGCCGCCTCTGATTAAGCGTCCATTAAGCACGAGATACACTGTTGCGGCACCCGGCTCTCGACTGGGCAACAGTACAAACGCATGTGCTCGCGTGACAATCCAGTGAAACCGTTGGTGCACTGTCTGAATTTGGTCAAGGAGTTGCAAATCCTGCTGGATACGAGCGGCTCCTTCAAAACGCAGCTCAGCGGCGAGGCCGTCGCGCTTGTCTACCAACGACTCGCGGAGTTGAGACGTCTCACCATTGAGAAACTGTAAAAATGCGGCTACCTGGGTTCTGTACCCGTCTTGAGAAATACGACCAGCACATGGCGCGGTGCACGCTCCAACTTGGCCCAGTAAACACGGAGTGAACTCTGGGGCAGGGGAGATGCTGCCCTGACACGTACGGAGGGTAAACAGCCGGGCGAGAAGACGTTGTGCTTTTTCGGCGAAATCGCGACTCCGGAAGGGGCCGATGTAGAGGGCACGATCGCTACTCGGCTTTGCTGAGATGCTAAGTCGTGGGTAGGTGTGGTTCACTGTGAGTTTGAGAAAGGCGACACGCGGGAGATGTTTGGAGAGTCGGTTATACGGTGGCTTGAGAGAATAGATTAACTCTGCTTCGCGCAGCGCCGCCTCAAGTTCAGATCCGGTTTCGTCATATTTGATCTCGTGGATATGACGGACAAGGTCGAGCACTTTATCACTGTGCCCAGTGGAGTTGGTGAAATACGAACTCACGCGCCGACGCAAGTTCTTTGCTTTGCCGATGTAGAGCAAACGACCTTCAACATCGAACATGCGGTATACACCTGGAGTTTCAGGCAGATGCGCCAGCGTCGGGCGCGGCACGGAAAACTCGAAGCGGCGACCATCTCGGGCGTGATATTGAAAATCCAAAAGGTGCCCGACGGTTGTGACCCCATGAGCAGCAAGTTTTTCCAAGAGGATCAACAATACCTCAGCGGTAATCCGTGCATCACCTAACGCACGGTGACGATCGAGACATGAGACGCCAAGATGCTCTGCCACCGCGTCGAGGGCACGGGAACGTAAGCCAGGTAACAGTCGGCGTGCAAGCCGTACGGTACAAAGCGACGGATTCAGTAACGGTGTTGAGAGCAGTCGTTGGGCATCGAAGTCGAGAAATCGTACGTCGAAGTCAGCGTTATGGGCGACAAGGACTGATGATCCAAGGAATCTCTGCAGTTGCGGAAAGATATCGTCGATCCGAGGTTGATCGCGTAACATTTCGTCGGTGATTCCCGTTAAACGTGTAATCATCGACGGCACGTGGTGCCCTGGGTTGACAAGTGTATGGAATTCCTCGATCAGTTTTCCGTTACTGACCCGCACGGCGGCGATCTCAGTAATTGCTGCGGTTCCTGGTTTTAACCCTGTGGTCTCGAGATCAACAACAACAAACTGCGCGCGTGCCAATGGCTGTTGGAGAGCTGCGTGAACGGCTACGTACCAGCGATCACTTGCTGGGTCGTAGGAAAAGTGCGGATCGGCTCCGAGTGACGAATGGAGAAAACGTCCAGCAAAGTCGGCTGCGCTTTGATGTGGAGGTTTTGGGGTTAAGCCAGAGGAGAACAGCAAACTGACCAACTCGCTTGCTGTTGCTCCTCCAGGTCGTTCAAGTAGATAATCGTACAGCTTCTGTCGCATCCGCTGACGAGATTAGCGTGTTACGATCGTCTTGGCAAAAGCGGGACCTATTCTCCAGCAATAGTCATGCGGGCAATTTTCAGTGTCGGCGCTGCAATGGTACTGCGTAAATCTAAGTCGTTCCCGATCACTTCAATCTGCTTGAACATATCGAGAAGATTGCCGGCAATGGTAACCTCCTCAACAGGGTAGGCGAGTTCTCCATTTTCAATCCACATGCCGACCGCTCCTCGCGAATAGTCACCAGTGACAGGATTCACGCCGAAGCCAGACAGCTCAGTAACGTACAGACCGGAGCGTACTGAACGAATGATCTCTTCTGGTGATGTCGTTCCTGGTTTGAGGAAGAAGTTTGTGGTGGTGGCAGCGGGAGCATCTGAAAAGGAGCGGCTTGCGCTTCCAGTCGATTGCATGCCGAGCTTTTTTGCCGAGTAGGTATCAAGGAGATAGCTCTTCAGGACGCCATCTTCGATCACCGGGGTGCGACGGGTAGGGAGCCCTTCGCCATCGAATGGCTTTGATCCAAGAGCAGAAGGGAGGCGTGCATCATCATCGATCCAGACTCCGTTCGTAGCGATTTTTTGTCCGAGTTTCCCCAACAGAAAAGAGGTTTTTCGATAGAGAGACGAGCCGGAAATCGCTGCGGCAAGGTGGCGTAACAAACTCGCTGCCATCTGTTGATCAAAAACGATCGGTGCGTCTTGGGTTTTTACCCGACGTGCGTCGAGACGACGGAGTGTCCGTTCTGCTGCCTTTTGGCCGATGGCGGCCGGCGACTCGAGCTGAGCGAATTTTCGATGCGACGAATACCAGTAATCACGCTGCATCGCACCGTTGGAGGCGGCAACCGGCACGACCGTTAGCGAGTAACTACTTGTGCGGTACCCTCCGGAGAAGCCCAAGGAATTGGCATACAACACTTCGTGATCACCACTGGAAAACTCTGCCCCTTCTGAGTTGATGATACGTGGGTCGATACTCATAGCTGCTGCTTCTGCTTCACGGGCAAGGGCAATCTTCTCTTCTGGCGAGAGCGAAGTTCCTGCGTCGTACAAATCAAGATTTGGCAAGTCCTTCGCCAAGAGATTGGCGGGCGGTAAACCTGAGAACTCATCTGCCGCAGTCGCTTTCGCCAGTGCGATGGTCTCCTCGACTAAAGCAAATAGCGTATCGCGAGTGAAGTCCGCGGTTGAGGTGATCGCGCTGTGTTGGTTGACAAACAGACGCAACCCCATGCGTTTTTCTTGGGACTGCTGTACTTTTTCGACTTCTTTGAGGCGTACGCCAGTAGAGAACGACTCTCCGGTGGCGATCAAAATATCACCAGCCGTAGCTCCTTGCTTGCGTGCGAGTTCGAGGATTTCTGTAGCCAAATTTTCGATATTCATGCTGGTCTCCTATGCTTGAGTGCCACCGACAGTGAGACCATCAACCCGTATAGTTGGCAGTCCCACTCCAACGGGAACGGACTGTCCCTCCTTGCCGCAGGTGCCAATGCCTTCGTCAAGTTTCAGGTCGTTGCCGACCATAGAAATACGCGTGAGCACGTCAGGGCCGTTCCCGATGAGTGTTGCACCTTTGACTGGGCGAGTAATTTTTCCGTCCTCGATCAGATACGCCTCACTTGCAGAGAACACGAACTTGCCGCTGGTAATATCGACTTGCCCGCCTCCGAAAGAGACTGCATATAGACCACGCGGCACTGAGGCGAGAATTTCCTCGGGAGTAGTATCTCCCCCTAACATGAACGTGTTGGTCATGCGTGGCATAGGGATATGGGCGAAACTCTCACGTCGTCCATTGCCAGTTGGTGGGACCTTCATGAGCCGAGCGTTGAGTTTGTCCTGGAGGTAGCCCTTGAGAATTCCTTTCTCAATGAGGACGGTACGGCTTGTCGGTGTTCCTTCGTCATCGACATTGAGTGATCCGCGGCGATTGGGAAGAGTGCCGTCGTCCACTACCGTACACAATTCGGAGGCAACCTTTTTCCCGAGAAGGTCACTAAAAGCAGACACTTTCTTGCGATTAAAATCCCCTTCGAGTCCATGGCCGATTGCTTCGTGAAGCAGAATGCCTGGCCATCCTGGACCGAGTACGACCGTCATCGTGCCTGCTGGAGCTGGAACTGCTTCGAGGCCCAGGATCGCCTGACGCGCAGCTTCTTGAGCAAAGGTTTGCCAGCGATCAGAGTCAAACAAGAGGTGATAATCCATACGGCCACCACCGCCATAACTTCCCTGTTGGCGATTGCTACCATCCACGGCAATGCACGTGACCTGGAGGCGAAGCAGTGGCTGCGTATCGGCAACCATTTCCCCTGAAGACGAGAGGATGAGCACGTGCTTCTGCTCGACTGCAATCGAGGCCATGACGTTGACGATGCGTGGGTCGTAGCGCCGCGCTGCTTCGTCGATCCGTTGGAGGAGTGCGATGCGTTCGCTGAGCGGGATAGCGGTTGGTGCGGTTGGCAGGGAGTACAAATCTTGTTGCGGACGATGGATGCCGGTAACGGGGGTAACCTGTGTTTGTCCAGACTCATGAGCAATGGTACGAGCCGTTCGAGCAGCAATTTGTAGCGTATCGACAGTAATATCGTCAGAGTGCGCATAGCCTGTCTTATCTTCAGCAACAACGCGAACGCCTACTCCCTGTGAGAGTGCGCGAGAAGTTTTTTTTACGGCTCCTTCTTCAAGCGCAACGACCTCATTGGTGCGGGCCTCAAAATAGAGATCAGCATAATCGGCACGTTTTTCCAACGCGGTGTTCAGTGTCTGTTCGAGGTGTCGAGACGTGAGATCACGAGATGTGAGAAAGAGCTGTTCTGGTGATAACATATCTTGTTGCATGACCCTGCCCTTCGGTGATGAGTTTGCCAGTGAATACGGTACGGGTACCTGGTGCAATCTGGAATGACGAACGGTTTCTTGCCAAAAAAGGATAGCGAGGCACGCCGCAGTACTCAAGCGCGAGCGCTCCTGCTTGACAAACTCAGGAAAAGTTTTTACAAGGTGCCCTCTCGCGAAAACGGCAGAGAGAAAACAGAGAGAAAATATAGAATCGTTGACAAGAATAGAGAAGGTCGTTATAAGAGAACTTCTCGTTCAGATTCTATCCACATCATCTGGATTCAATCTCACGTTCTTGATCATTGCGAGAAACAAGCTCTTTGACAGCTAGGGAGGCACTGGAGAGGTGTCTTAGGGAGAGAGAGGGAAGCGAGAAGTTCTGAGTGGACCCGCAAGGGTCTGCGGAGTAAGGTTTAAGTGGAGAGTTTGATCCTGGCTCA
>VGTJ01000265.1 GCA_016874775.1 Deltaproteobacteria bacterium | reverse complement strand
GCGGACCTTCCTGGGAGGAGAACCTATGGGGTGCGTGACGGGCCTGCACGCCGGATCGCTCCGAAGCTTTTCGGGTCGCACGGCCAGCGGCCGTGGTTTCAGCTAGGAATGACGATGTTGGCTGGGTCGGTACAGACAAGTTCGTTGCTATTGCTATCGTTGCCCAGGTCGCTGGTATCAGTGCCATTGGTTCCACAGGTAAAGCGCGGACCGTTATCAAAGATTGCGGCGGTATTGACGAGCGTCTGCGCCACCGTTCCCGCACGAATCCGCACGGTAAACACGATGTTTGGCATACTTCCCGCGGCAATGCTCGGCTCAAAGTTCTCAGCGTTTGCCACGCCAGGAGAGCCGTTCAACTGCTGCGATCCAGCGGGTGCAGAGGCCGACCATGTCCAGCGAAGCAACGTGCGCCCGGTCGCATTAAAGTTGGGCAACACTTGTAAATTCGGTTGGGATTGCCCACTCGGCCCTGTATAGGTATCCCAACTGACAAATTCCAATGCTGGAGGTAAGAGATCGGCAATGGTCGGGGTGACAATATTACCCGTTGTATCGCCACTAATGTGCTGAAATCGTAGTCGCAGTTGGATTTCATCGCCTGGTTGCTGACCACCGCTAGTACCAAATCGGTCCTTGAGCAGCCGAATTGCCGGAGTCTGTTCTTCAAGATTGATATCGTCACAGGTGGGTCCTGCCGTTCCAGGAGTGGGACCAGCCACAAACGTAGCCATTAAGCAGTTACGAGCGACCGTCCCAAACGGAGCTCCGGCCACTGTCTGTCGAATTTGCGGCGCTGTCGTAAAGGAAAAGCCACGAGGAACCTGCGTCGCTGGCAAGTTCAATGGGGCTCCAGTGTTGGTATTACGGAATGACCAGCGGATGTGGGTCGTGTTCGCGGGCAGAGTTGGTGGCGAATATGTCGTGTTTGCGCTAGCAGTAACTCCAGTAGCAAACGTCGTATAGGATGTCCCGTCAGTTGAATACGCCAGATCGGCAACGATGTTGTAGCCAAACGCCGAGCCATCCGGCCATCTGCCACTCGTGACGTTGACAACATCGAAGGGGCCAGAACGGGGAGGAGTAGCCATCCCATCGGGTATAGGCAACTCATCGATTACCTCGAAGTTATCGAGCGGCACGTTCGAGTTGTTGTTATTCACCCCGAGCGACCACACCAACTGGCCGGGAGGAAAGAGGTCCGGGCCGGATTTGCTGAGATTGGCACCGCCAGTGGGAGGGCCAATCAGATCACTAAGCACGACTTGCGTTAGATCAGTGGGACTCCCACCAACCGGTGTAAATCGACCCATCGAGAGTGTTATTAACGGGTGTATTGTTCGCCAATCCGCTAGGATAGGCAATGGTAAACGTCCGACTTATGCACTGCACCGAGTTTAACGGTTGTCCGGCATACAAGGTAGCAAGATCGATTGGGCCTAAATTCCAGGTAATCGGGTTGCTGTTCGTTCCGCTGCCTGACGCAGTAACAAAGGATGCTCCAGCGAAAAATGCATCAGAGAGTGAGGCCGCGCTCAGATTCACGTTGCCGATGGCAGAAAGTGAGCACAGTTGGACCCGATAGCTGACCTGCGTACCCGCCGCGATCCTCAGTGGTGGCGCTGGATCGATGCGTTGCTTGCGTAACTCGTAGTTCGGAGTCCCGGCTTGGATATTGATCGGACTAGCACTGGAGTTGACCGTACCATTAGCTGGAGTTGACGGATTGGTAATCGTGCTCGACGCGGTATTAATAACATTAGTTGCTGCTACGGCATCCAAGCGCACGCGGGTATTGAGAGTAATAAGAAAACTATCGCCATCGTTGAAGACAGAGCGGGTGATGGTAATACTACTACCACCGGCAGGACAATTATAATTGATCGGCGGAGTCACGTTGGGGCCAGTGCAATCGACGACTTCCACTTGCGTTGGGAGCATGTCACTAATTGACAAACTGCCGCAACTCCCAGATAAGCTGCTACAGGAAATCGCGAAACGATAGACGACCGAGTCGCCAGTTTGACGATTCGTTGGCGTATTGAACAAGCTTTTTATGAAAGTCTGCGTGCCTTGTGCTGCAGCAGCCGCCGGTAACAGTAGAGCTGCGCCGTACAAGACAATGAACGCTAACAACCCCGGCCAGATTGAGTTGTTTCGCCCCTGTCCCTTCTGCCCTTGCCCCAACGTCCATGCCCAATGCCCCATGCCCCGGCTCCTTCCTCTTGGATACGAACAGAGCTCAACAAAACCGAGAGAGGAGGAGATCAGTACAGGACATCCCCCGGTTTTAGGACTGTGAGGCCGTAAGTTACTAGAAGAGAGAGAAAAAGCAAGGCCAAGATCTCCCAAAGGGGAGAAAAAGAAGAACTACTTTTTGACAAGCCAACAGGGTAAAGAACGGATAGGACGAGTGAACGATCACAGCAGCGTTCAGCAGGAAAGAAGAGATCGGTTAGATGAGAGCGGCTTTACGTAGCCTGTCCTGAACTCGTTGAAAGAAGCTCGCAATAACCCTAGCCTTCGTACACAGACCGCCGCTTAGCGAACCAGCCCGGGTTCAGCCTCAGTCGAAACCGCAAGCGGCTTACGCAACACGGCAACGCCCTCTGTAATCAGGCCAACCGCCAACACCAAAAGACACACAGAGGCAATGCCAATCGGGTCGACAACGGTACGAGTCGCAGCACCAATGCCGGTCAACCAGCGTTGGATGACGATTGCCAGTGACCATAATGTCATGGTCATCATGAAAGCCATGGGAATGCCGACTAAGAAGATCGCCTTCTGTTGCCGCTCATGACGAATCAACCAAATAAACAAGCCAAGCAAGCTCAACGCTGCTAACAATTGGTTACTCGCACCAAACACCGGCCAGATCGACAGATAAGCAGGGATGGGTTTGCCGTCAGGACCAATCATCGTCAACCCTAAGAGGATTGCCGGAACAGCCAGGGTCAGAAGCGTTGCCACAGTCTTGCCTGCCAAGCTTTTCCAGCCAAACAGTTCTTGCAACAGGTATCGACCGAGACGCGTCGTCACATCGATCGTATCAAACACGAACGTTGCAAACGCCAGCATGCCGAAGCTCACAGCAAATGAGAGTGGAATACCGAGCGAGCTGAGAAACTTGCCGATACCAGTAGCAAAGACCGCATCAGGGCCTCCGCTTTGCCCACTAGGAATAAGGACCATCACGCAGGCAAGCGCAAGCAACGCTACCACCCCCTCCATGAGCATCCCACCATACCCGACGAGAGAGGCATCGCATTCACAACTGAGCTGCTTGCTTGTCGTCCCGCTGGACACCATGCCGTGGAAACCACTACACGCGCCACAGGCAATGGTAATAAACAAAAACGGTACGAGTGGTCCTAACTTTTCGTTAGTGAATCCCAAAAATGCAGGATACTGCAACACATGCGTCCCTTGTACACCACCAAGGATGAGCCCAATGAGCCCGCCAATGAGGATCGTATAGAGAAACGCTCCTCCTAAAAAACCACGCGGCTGCAGTAGTAACCACACAGGTAAGATACTGGCAATGCCACAGTACGCCAGAATGAGGTATGACCACACCTGTGTCGGATTGGCAAAACCAGTCAGCGACAGGGGCAGCACTTGTCCCAGCCAGATCACCACACCGACTAGGATCAATCCAATAATCAGCAGCCCATTCTGCAACACTCCACTCCCATTCCCCTGCCCTTCCGCTTGCGGCGTGCGAGACTCCACCAACTTGAGGAGCGCACCAAGGAGCACCCCAAGCCCGAGGTACATGACGCTACTCGATGCAGTGCCAGCGCCAAGAATCGTCCCAATCTGCTCGCCGTTTACCCCAAGAATCGGTACGTCGCTGGTAAACGCTCTGGCAGTGACATCAGTGAACGCGGTCAACACATACACGAGCGACAACCAGATGTAGCCCAGGAACAGATAGAAGGCGCGGTTGCCGATGTGCAGACGGACGACTTCGGCAACCGACGCCCCTTTGTGTCGTACGGAACCAATCAACGTCGAGAAATCATGCACCGCGCCGATGAAGATACATCCAAAAACAATCCACAACAGCGCCGGTAACCAGCCAAACATCAGACCGGCGATAATCGGACCAAAGATCGGCCCTGCCGCCGAGATCGCCGAAAAGTGTTGCGCCAGCAGATAAAAACGGCTGGTCGGAACAAAATCTTGTCCATCTTCATAGAGGGTCGCCGGAGTGGCAACATCACAATCGAGCTTATAAAAGCGCGAGACCACCAATTTGCCATACACCACATACGCAGTCGCCAACGCCGCTAGGCAAATTAACAAAATGTGAACCAACGACATAGTCTGCTCCTTCAGGTTCTCCAGTTCTACTGGGCAATGATTCGTTGCGCGGCCATTATAGCGTAGAGCCCTCCGACGCGACCAGGGGCTCTCGCCCCTGGACCCCAGAATCCAGCATTGCAGAACTCAGAATCCAGCACAGCAAAAAACTACTGGGCACAGCGAAATCCAACGCTGGCACTCCAGTAGCCCGGCCCGACCCAGCTGCGGCCGGCTACGCGTACGGGCCCGGCCTCGCTATCCCACGAACCACCGCGCAGGAGACGATAATCTCCCTTATCTGGTCCTCGCGGATCACGGTCTGGATTCGGACGCAGTTGGTAGTAGTCAGCAACAAACCAATCTTGCACCCACTCCCAGACATTGCCGTGCACGTCGTATAGTCCCCAGGCATCGGGTGTAAGCTGGCCAACCGGATGAGTCGTGCCTGCAGAATTTTTGTCGTACCACGCGTATTCAGGCAGTCGCTCTGGGTCATCGCCAAAACAATATGCCGTGGCTGTTCCCGCTCGTGCCGCATATTCCCACTCCGCTTCAGTCGGCAAGCGATAGGGTTTACCTTTTTCGCGCTCACTAAGCTTGCGCAAAAATTCCTGTGCATCGTCCCATGAGACCCGCTCAACTGGGCGATTCAGGTCGCCAGTAAAACGACTCGGGTGATTACCCATCACTTCTTGCCATTGCGCTTGCGTCACCGGATATTTGCCCAGATAGAAAGGCTGACTGATCTGCACTCTCCGTACTGGTTTCTCAGGATCGTATCCATCCACTGAACCCATGAGAAACTCGCCAGCCGGAATGAGAATGAGTTCCATGCCGATGCTGTTGGTGATAGTTCGGGCTAACTTCGGAATCTCTTGCACTGAGACACCCAACGCATCAGCGCGAATTTTCAGTGCCTGTATGAGCCGTTCATAGCCACGTTCGACAAACAGGCGACCAGCCTGCCACCGGCTGAGTCGCTCGGGAACCGCACAATCTTCTAGGCGCAAGGGGATAATGAAAATCGTCCCTTCGGGTTTCTCATCCGCTACATCTACTGAACTTTCAAAAATTAATGTTCGTATTCCCGAGGACTGGGCGATAATGAGGACATGCGACCATTCGGAACAGGCAAACAACTTGCGCGGCGGCGCCAGCGGGCCCTT
>VGTJ01000264.1 GCA_016874775.1 Deltaproteobacteria bacterium | reverse complement strand
CTGCATGGCCATCTGGTCTGCGTGACTCAATTCCACGCCGCGAGGGTGTCTGGTGATAGGGGGCGGCTAAAGGAGAAATTCAAACTGCCGACGGGGACTTGGCGGCAACCCCTAACGCAAAGCTCACCGGCGGCAATGGAGCGCAGCGGAATTGCCGTCCGGTGCAGCGATTTGTTAGGCGGTCAGATCACTTACCATTCTTGCCAGCAAAGGCCTTCCGGCGAGAATGCCGTCAAAGCACTCTTGTAGTTCCCCGCGAATCCTTACGATCAGCTTGTTGGCGCTGAAGGTCTCTGCTTCAAGCACTTCAGCAAGAGCCTTTCGGCCGACAATGTAACCCACAAGTTCATCGCGAAAGACTCTCTCAATGGTTTCCGTCAAAGAAATCCTGCCCATGTTGTGAAAGGCAACTATGCATATAGCTCGTTCATCGAATGAGAAGACAATGTCGGCCTCCTCCGGTGCACGCTGCGTATCGAAGTCACCTTGCATTGACAGATCGCACAACCATGCTGGCGGAGGTTGGGTTGCACTGGAGATTACTAGATCCGCCCATGCCTTAACCTTCGCAACGCTTATGAGATCCTCTGCTATTGCTAGCATAACGATTCTTGCGCGGGGGTCTTGAACTGGTTTGGATTTCAATGGCTCTGCGAGTTCCACTGAGTAAGGCTGAGAAGAGACGGCTTGAAGAGCTGCAAGCGCCTTAGTTGCAAAGATGTCGCCAGAAGTCACTTCTAGCAAGCGTCCGACAATCGACTCGTCACCTATCGCAGATAGAGCTGCAAAGCACTTCGGTACAAGGTGCACCCAGAAATCGTCATAGTATGGCCACGCCACGTATTCAACTATGATCGATGCGGCGCATCGAAGTCTTCGTCTGCCTATTTCCTCAATAATTAGTCCGAGCACGCCAACCTGATTTCCACCATTTTCGATGGCTGCATTTCTGATCTTATCTGGATCACACTGCGAACGAATGCAGTCGCGTAAATCGGCATCCGTGGCTAGACCATGCCGATGACGCTCCCAGATAGACATGATCGATTCGTAGTTGCTGCCAGGATTGAATAGGTCTGTCATTTTCTCGTCTTGTTCCCGCCTAACGACCCAGCTCAGCGACGGCCTCGGGGGCGGCGGTGGAGCGCACGGTGCGCTCTCGAACTCCCGCAACGCTTGAACGCACGGCGGAGAGGCCGTTCGCTGCAGCGCCCTGGTTAGGCATCGTCCTCACAACACAAGCTGGTCTGACATGCTCAGTCCTCGTCCCGCGATACAAACACATGGCGCTCATCGCTGCCAACGGGACACTTCGACCCGATGCCAGCCATCTGTCCGCAATACTTGCAGAAGGCGGGCATCTCCATCTGAACAAATACATGCTTCGGGTCGCTGTAAACCGGGCATGTCGTGCTCGGGCCGGCCATTTGGCCGCAATACTTACAGATGAGGTGTCTCATAGATGTGTGATGCGTGGTGATGCCTAACAGTTTAGTGAACCGCAATTCCTGCGGTTTTATTATCAAGTGCGGTCTTATCGGCGGGGTATTCCCCTGTCCAGCCTTAAACCAGTCTGCGTTTGCTGGCCGCGTCAGCACCGCCCTTTGGCCTTTGCGAACCGGATTGCCCCCGGTGTAATGGCGCGGAGTGAATTCGCGCAAACAAGCCATCCTCGCAGCCATCCAATCGGCTTGCGCGGGTTGGCGGGGCCGCGTAGGATCGAAACCATGAAGATTCTCCTGCCCGCTCTCCTCTGCGCCCTTTCCTTGAGTTTCCAAGCCTGCTCGAAAGACCCGGTGCAAGCGACTAAGTCGAAGGCCGATCAGGGAGATGCCAAGGCGCAATACAACCTCGGCAACATGTATGCCGACGGCGAAGGCGTGGCGAAAAACGAGGCGGAGGCGGTGAAGTGGTATCGCAAGGCGGCCGATCAGGGACTTGCCGAGGCGCAATTCAACCTCGGCAACATGTATCGCGAAGGCCTAGGCGTGGTGAAAGACGAGGCGGAGGCGGTGAAGTTGTATCGCAAGGCGGCCGAGCAGGGAGATGCCGACGCGCAATTCAACCTCGGCGTCAGTTATGCCAAAGGCCTAGGCGTGGTGAAAGACGAGGCGGAGGCATACAAGTGGTATTTGCTAGCGGGTGCGCAGGGTGATGAGGAAGCCAAGAAGGGCATTGAGCGATTAGAGCGCGTGCTTACGCCTGCGCAAAGGGCAGAGGGGCAAAAGAGGGCCCGCGAGTTCAAGCCAGTCAAAGCCGCACCATGAGCTTGTGATGCCCTGAGCAGTCAGGGCTCCCGCCGCGTGGCCTCACTCACACCGCACCCCGCACCGCCCTTTGGCCTTTGCCAACCGGATGGCCCCCAGCATGAGGTTATGGGCTGTGTTGGTTGCGCTACTTTGACGGGGTAAACCGTTCGAACTCGATCGCGGTGGGGCCGAAGATCGAATGGCGGATATTCCGAATGTTGCAATCCTGTGAGATTTCCAAGGTCACGCAATGGAGCCGCGTGTCCATCTGGCCGGCCTGCACCCACACGGTGTCCCCCACGACGCTTATCCAACGCCCTCCTGGTTGATAGGGCGACTCGTGTATGTGACCAGACACGCCAAGCAGAGGTTGCCGCGTGTTGATCCAATTGAGCAAGGTGGGTGAGCCGACTTGCTGTCCGTCCCCGACGATATCCATGCCCAACTCTATCGGCGGTTGGTGAACGAGCCAGATACTTCGGGCCAGCTCGAATGTTGTGAGCTGGTCGGCCAGCGCTTTGAGGCGTTGACCCAGACTGGGACTGCTCAGCAGATGCTTCCGTAAATCGTCAATCTCAACCCAACGGCCGTCCGCTGAGACTGTCAGTCCCTTCGCGCGATACTGAATGAGGCACTCAACGTGATCCTCGTCCGCAACGCACCAGTCCTTGTAGGCGAAGGGATAATCCCTCACCTGAGCAACCCCGCAGAAAATCAGACCTTGCTCACGAAGGACTTGGCCATTCAGGTTGCCGCAAAGGTCCGCCCTTGCCAGTTCGTCAAGCAGGGACTCCAAGGGGAGAAAGTCATCGTTGCCCATCATCAGCAACACACGAGCACCCGCCGCGCGCATTTGCTCCAGGTTGCGGCGGAGCCGAGGGAAGAAATCGCGCTGGCCCTTGAAGCCGCCGGTCTTGGGCAACAGGTCGCCAGCGATCAGGACGTAGTTCGGCTTTTCTTCTTCAACAATCGCGGTGAGTTGTTCCCATTTTGCAATGTGCTGGTGAATGTCGGAGGTGAGCAAGACGCGTGCTGTTTTCATGGATGTCTTTGCAAAATCTTCTGGCGGGCGGCCCGATAGCAATTCTCGGTCTCGGCACTGTGGCCAAACCCGCAAACGGCCGTGCCTGTGCTGTCCCGAACCGTTACCGAGTTCTCCACAGCAGCCAGGACGGTGTCTCCAAGGTAGCGCCTCTCAGTGAACAGGAGTGAAGCTCCCGAAATCGGCTCGGCATGGAATTCCACGTGGAGGTGTCGCTCGATAAACCGCCCCCGCTCGTCCAACCCCTCCGCCGGCGCGCTCGCGCACACATCGGCTCTTGATGCAGCAGCAATGAACGCCATCACCGAGGCGAGATCGTTGGGCAGTGGAGATGGGGCAAACAAATCTCGAGATGTCACTTCCTCCTGCAGTCGCTCCTTCTGCGATCTCTCCACCGATGCGAATAGCCGCTCCGCGTTCAGATGATCCTCGGCGGCGACCGGAAAAGCTCCAGGCTCAAGTCGCGTTGCCCAGAAACCGAAAGTTGAAGCCGCTGTGTCCGTGCTGGGCTGTAGTTTCCTAGCCAAGCGCACCTTGAACAAGGTTTTCTCAGCGGGGGTGTGCGATTCGAATGTCGCTTCAGACGGGCCGATGTGCAGTGTCCAACTGATCTCGGCGTGGCCACCTTGCAACAGCATGATCAGCAGTTTGTCAGCTGTGTTTATCATGATTCGTGTTTGTTCGTTCGCTCTCCTCGCCCTCTCCTTTGCCCTCAATGGGCGCCTGCAGGTAAAGCCAATGCTGGACAGCGCGCCACGTCTCGGGCGATGGCTCACGGTTGGCCTTCAGCTTCAACTCGGAAACAAACCACCGCCCGCCTGCTGTCCGCTCCAGGCGCAGCGTTGCGCGTTGTGGTGCCACTACGCGGTAGAGGTAGCAGCGTCCATCGCGTGCCAGCCCCGAGTAATCTTCAGCGCAGTGCTGCATCACCTTTGATTCGACCATCAGGCCATGTTCATCCTCGATGGGCACTATGGTCTTTGTGCCAGGAACAGGCGACGGAGGGAATGCAACCGTGGCATAAGCTTCCTTGCGTGCGTATAGGCGTTGCAGCGAGGCGTAGTGCTCTTCCACCGCGCGGAGTCCGCGGAATCGGGTTTCGACAGGAATGGAGATCCCCAGTTGGTGGTGGAGAGAGAAGAGGTCCGCGAAGATAGGGACCGTGGCGCGCTGTGCCTGGGGTGGCATTTTGATGATAAGTTTCCTCAGCAGACCGGCATTTAGGAAGGATTTCGCGTGCCAGAGTAACCGGATTGCTGCATCGGTGACGAGGGGTAGGTGGGAAAGCAGGTCGAGGTGTGCCGGTTCCTTGAGCAATGTGCGTAGGTAGGACATCGTGTGGGGCGTGGCGTCCCACGCGGGCACTTTGCGCAGGATTCGGGCGACCTTCGGACTGTTGGGAAAGCCGGCGAACTCAGCCACGTTGGCCTGAGGGTTCTTGATGATTTGAGCGCACTCGGTGAGAAAAGTGCCTTGAGAAACGTCCGAAGGCAGCCTTTCCATCAGGCACCAAAATAGCGCTGGGTTGGCTTCAGCCAGCCGCAGTCCATAGGGAATGTAGCAAAGCCCCTTCAAAACCTGCCAGCGATTCTCGCGATAGCGTAGAACGATGGCCCTTACCTCCTCGGGAATCCGGCGGGTGTATTCCCAGCCCGCTTGCTGGCACCGGGCAAGTTCGCTGTTGCTCGAGAAGTTGGGTGGCCGCAATCGCAGAAGGCAGCGAGGGAGGCTTACGTGGCAGGACTCCCACCCACTTGCCCTCAATTTCTGGCGTGCCGTGACATACGGCCAGGGCTCCAGTCGGATGTTCGCCACGGGGCTGCTCCACTCCAGAGCGTCACCCGAAAACACCAGCTCAAACTTGGATCCGACGTGCTGCATGGTGGTGCCTCAATCCTGCAAATCCCGCCGCCAATCCGTCCTTCGGTCGGCCTTTTGAGGCTCGCGGTTTTGATGGCGTCAAGTTGAAGTGCCCTGCGGCTAGAAAGAGATCAGGCTTTGGAGGGGTGTGGCTCCACCGGACCGGCTGACCGCCTCGGTTAGCGCAAGCACAAGTCGGCCCTCATTCGACACGTATCGCCCACGCACTTGGGTTACACTCTCCGGATCAAGGCCCCGCAACCGCAATTCCTTCACGACTTCGGTTTGCACGTGCTGATCCACGCGGTTGGGCAGCAGCAGGATGATGGAGT
>VGTJ01000263.1 GCA_016874775.1 Deltaproteobacteria bacterium | reverse complement strand
TGCAAACGTTACGCCGTACGCTCTTTGCGCTGCCACGTAAAACGGAACAAAAACAGGACCAGCTCCCGCTGGCTGCATGAGGTAATTTTCCTGAGCCCACCCGGCGACTACCCCACCAGATCTTTACTTATTCATCCATTCGCCCATTCATTCCTTGTCTTCCCAAGCGTTGCTTGTCTTCCCTAGGGGAGGTGCAGTATACACATGAGAGACGTGCCAGTCGTAGACTGAGGAAACTATGGATGTCTTTAAAGATGTAAACGCACTCGTCACCTTCGCCGCTGACAAAATGAAGAAGGTCAATATTTTTGACACAGAACGGATGTTCTGTGACGTGTATTGCTTTCAGCCCAATCAAGTCCAAACCGGGCACGCGCACCACGGATCAGACAAAGTCTATTACGTACTGCACGGGACGGCAGAAATCCGCATTGGCCAGGAGACACGTCTCCTGGGCCCTGGCCATGCAGCTCTCGCCCCGTCTGGGATCGAACACGCAGTGCGAAACCCTGGTGCAGATCGTAGTACCGTGCTCGTATTTATGGCTCCCAAACCATAAGGTCGTTTCGCGCCTTCATTGTGCTTCGCAGAGAAAAGCAAAGGGGAACTCATGGAAAACGAGCAAGCTGTCATTGCTGCCAATCAAGCGTTCTATCGTGCTTTTGAAACTCTGGAGATCTCGGAGATGGAGCAAGTGTGGCTCCGAGCCAGTCACATCAAGTGTGTTCATCCTGGTTGGCCACTACTGTGCGGCTGGGGGCCGATCATGACCAGTTGGGAGCGCATTTTCGACAACACGTTTTCCATGCGCTTTACGCTGACCGATGTGCGCGTGGAGATCAGTGGGTCTCTTGCATGGGTCGTGTTAATCGAAAATCTTGAAGCCCATGGGTACGACGGCCCGTCACGGTCACAGGTCCTGACCACGAATCTCTTTGAAAAAAAAGACGGACAGTGGTTCATCGTGCATCATCACGCGTCACCAATTTTTGCGCCGCCTGCGGCAGGTGAAGACCAGCTCCAGTAAATCCCTTTCCCTTGTTTCGGCCCAATGCTACAGTACCCATAGCTACAATCGTGTATTAGGAGGACCGTCCGTATGTTGGTACCCGCAACCCAGTTGCGCGTGGGAAATGTCATTATGCATCAAAATGACCTTCACCGCGTTATGGAAACGACTCATGTCACCCCAGGAAACTGGCGAGGTTTTGTCCGCAGTAAACTCCGCAATCTTCGCAGTGGCACCCAGACTGAATATCGTTTCCGCTCAGAAGAAAAGGCTGACCGTGTCACCCTTGAGCAACAAGAGATGGAATATCTCTACGAGTCGAGTGGAGACTATTTCTTCATGAACTCGGAGACTTACGAACAGATTTCCTTGTCGAAAGATGAATTAGGAGATTCGGTTCTGTATTTGACGCCCAACCTCAAAATTCGGATTGATCTGTACGAAGGAAAAGCGATCGGCGTCACCCTCCCGAAAACCGTAGACTTAACTGTGAGTGATTGCCCGCCTGCAATGAAAACGGCTACGGTCACCAACGAACTGAAACCCGCGACTATGGAAACCGGAGTCGTTGTCCGTGTGCCTGCCTTTATTGCCGTGGGAGAACTCATCCGTGTCGACACGGAAACCGGAGAATACGTTTCACGAGCGAAAGAGTAACCTCTCCCCTCCTCTCCTCTGAAAGAAGATGCCACCGGTTACCATCGGTGGCAGTATTCGGCTCCATACGTAGCACCATTGGAGGGACAGGGTTGTCGACACGCCTGTTCCGCACTCCTGAAAACCGAGTTCCAGCACCATAAGAATAAGGGCATCTGACCATGCGCTGTTGCAGCGAGGACCTCCATACACAGACCTACCCATGACCATCGAACGTCTGTCTCTCATTCTTTCTGCGTTGGTATTCGGAAGCTTTGGCTTTGCCTTTTTGTTCTGGCCCACGACGATGGCCGGATTTGTCGATATCGAACTTTCGACTCCAACCGCTATCGTAGACTTTCAGGCAACGTACGGCGGCCTTGAACTGGGTCTAGCAATATTCTTTGCCTACTGTGCAGTGAGCCATCGCTGGGTTCACCCGGCACTACTGCTCCAAGTGTTGTCACTTGGGGGCCTGGCGTTTGGACGAGTAGTAGGCATATCTCAGGGCGAGTCAACCCAGCCAATCATCCTTTGGTTGCTCCTGGCAGAAGTCTCCGGTTGTGCGCTAGGACTATTCGCGCTCACAAGAACTACCCCAACCGTAGGCGCGACTGGTGACAAATAACCAGGACGAGGCCTGTTGCCGCCTTTCGCGCAGTGCGGTAGTCGATCCTCTGTTTATTGGCTCGCTTTATCAGTTTCTTCCAACGTCCGAGCAGAAGCCTCAAGCGTACTTTTTGCACTATTTGCCTGACCGATAGCTCCGCGGAGTGCCTCTCCATACTCCCGACCAACCGACGGTGAGGCAGGTTTTTCCGTTTCCACCTTAGCCGGTGTCCTCTCCTGACATCCCGTCCCCAGTACAACAATGGTCACCATCAACAGAACAGTTCCTCGGATAGTCTTTGTATGCATACGTGTCTCTCTTTTGCTCACGACCCCTCTTGTGCCTTATAGTGAGACTATCGGCACTTTTGCATCCCTTCTGCAGGCCGGATAAAGAAAAACGCCGCAACAGACGATGAGACACAATGCGAGAAGACGCTTTCTCGACGAATGGTGTACTGGTGGGATTCTTCGTCTCTCGCCCTACGAGTAAGAAAGGATCGACATGAATACAGCCGAAGCGCGACGGCTTGAAGAAGACCAGCGACGGAAAAAGAACTGGAAACGGTGGGGCCCCTATCTCAGCGAGCGCGCCTGGGGCACGGTACGAGAAGATTACAGCGAATACGGGACTGCCTGGGACTACCTCCCTCATGACCACGCCCGCTCACGAGCATTCCGCTGGAACGAAGATGGATTGGGCGGCTTCTGCGATCGGCAGCAATTTATCTGCTTTGCCCTTGCCTTGTGGAATGGCCGAGACCCTATTCTCAAGGAGCGACTCTTTGGGCTCACAGGAAGTGAAGGAAACCACGGCGAGGATGTCAAAGAGTATTATTTCTACGTGGACTCCACCCCCACGCATTCGTACATGAAATTTCTCTACAAATACCCCCAGGCTGAGTTTCCATACGCTCAGCTCGTCGAAGAAAATCGTCAACGGGGACGGCAAGCATTAGAACTTGAGTTAATCGACACCGGTGTCTTCGATCAGGATCGCTACTTTGACGTTGAGGTCGAATACGCAAAAGCGAGTCCAGAAGACATTCTGATTCGCATTCACGTCAGTAATCGTGGTCCAGAAACCGCCGCCGTCCACCTCCTCCCAACGCTCTGGTGTCGAAATACGTGGGCAAGTGGACTCGACGCTCGTCGGCCTCGTCTGTATGCAGTAGATCACACCACCATCGCGCTCAGTCATCAGTATTATGACCGTCGTTGGTTATATTGTGACGGATCGCCGACTTTGTTGTTCACTGAGAACGACACCAACTTCCAACGACTGTATGGCGTCGAGAACCCCTCGTCGTATGTGAAAGACGGCATTAATGATTATATCGTTCATGGCATACAGGCTGCCGTGAATCCTGATCGAACCGGGACAAAAGCTGCAGCCCATTATCCCCTGAATGTTGGCGCTGGAGAAACGGTCACCGTGCAGCTCCGTTTCACCGATAAAGGACGATCATCCGCCGCAGCCGCATTCGCTTCTGATTTCGCCGAGACGTTCCCCACCCGTCAGCACGAGGCAGATGAATTCTACGACACTGTCATTCCGTCGGACCTCACTGCCGATGCCCGTATAGTGATGCGCCAGTCACTCGCAGGCCTGTTATGGAGCAAGCAGTACTATCATTACGATGTCAATCGCTGGCTGGCTGGGGATCCCCAAGCCCCTTCACCACCAACGGGACGCACCCGTGGGCGGAATCATGAATGGGCGCATCTGTACAATGCCGATGTGATCTCCATGCCGGACAAGTGGGAGTATCCGTGGTACGCCGCGTGGGACCTCGCTTTTCATTGTATCCCGTTGGCATTAGTCGATTCCCAATTCGCCAAAGAACAACTCATCCTGCTGCTCCGTGAATGGTATATGCATCCTAACGGACAGTTACCTGCGTACGAATGGGCATTTGGGGATGTCAATCCTCCCGTCCACGCCTGGGCGGCATGGCGGGTCTACAAAATTGAAGAAAAACGTCGAGGAGTAGCTGATCGCAAATTCCTGCAACGCGTTTTTCACAAGCTGATGCTCAACTTCACCTGGTGGGTCAACCGCAAAGACGCAAATGGGCGCAATGTGTTCCAGGGTGGTTTCCTGGGGCTCGATAACATCGGCGTGTTTGATCGCAGTGCTCCCTTGCCAACTGGTGGGTATATTGAACAATCGGACGCGACCAGTTGGATGGGCATGTACTGTCTCAACATGCTCACGATCGCACTTGAACTGGCACGTGAAGATGCCTCGTATGAAGACGTGGCGAGCAAGTTCTTCGAGCATTTTGTCTATATCTGTCGTGCCATGAACAATCTCGGCGGAGAAGGGATCGAGCTGTGGAACAGGGAAGATGGTTTCTTTTACGATGTTCTCCACCTCCCCAACGGACATCATTTTCCGATGAAAGTTCGATCGATGGTCGGCCTCATCCCTCTTTTTGCGGTCGAGACCCTGGAATCAGACATCATTGATCAGCTCCCTGGGTTCAAACGGCGCCTGCAATGGTTCATCGAAAACCGGCCAGAACTGAGTAATCATGTCGAGACCCTCACTACCCCCGAGGCAACGGTACGTCGATTCCTCTCGCTCGTGAACCGTGGCCGCCTGCGACAAGTCCTTCGCTACATGCTCGACGAGACGGAATTCTTATCACCCTACGGTATCCGTGCACTCTCTCGTGTCCATCGTGAGCAACCGTACACTCTCACTGTGAATGGGACAGAGCATCGTGTCGACTACGAACCGGCTGAGTCCAGTACCAGTCTGTTCGGTGGGAATTCCAACTGGCGTGGACCGATTTGGTTTCCCGTCAATTATCTGCTGATCGAATCCTTACAAAAATTCCACTACTACCTTGGGGATAGCTACAAGGTAGAATGTCCCACTGGGTCGGGAAAGATGCTAACGCTAGAGGAAGTGGCGGGAGAACTCTCTCGTCGCTTGTCACGAATTTTTCTCCGAAACCATGAGGGACGACGACCAGTCTACGGTGGCGCTGATAAATTCCAGCACGATCCCCACTGGCGTGATCTGATCCTCTTCTATGAGTACTTTCACGGCGATAACGGTGCCGGTATCGGTGCGAGCCACCAGACTGGCTGGACAGGACTCGTTGCCAAGTTACTGCAACAGAGTGGGGAATGAAGGAAGCAGCGATCGTCGATTCCGCTTTGCTGCATTGAGGCTATGGCTGCGACTTTGGGGATTTATAGCAAATCTCTTTTGCGGCTCGCGTTTCCGACTCTGAGTACCATGTCATTCTGAGTCCTCCACAGCGCGCGGCGCGGAGCGTGGAGGCAGAAACGAGACAGTGCTATGCTTGGCGGCACGGCCCCGACAAGCTAAGACCGGC
>VGTJ01000262.1 GCA_016874775.1 Deltaproteobacteria bacterium | reverse complement strand
GTCGCCCGCGTTCATCCAGCTCTTCGACCAGACTTCGATACTTAGACCGAAGCCAGCACACAATGGTCTCGTCTCTCATCCCTGCTCTTGTGCAGAGGCTCTCCACTCCGGTCAATCACTATTGCGGTAAGTTGTTTCCTGCCACCGCCTTAGTAGTGCGACTACCAGACCCTTCACCGGTCTGGCGAACGGGACGTATACCTTGTTCGTCAAAGCCCGCGATGCCGCTGGTCTTGAAGATCCCACTCCGGCGAGCCGGGCGTTTACGGTCAATGTCGTCGCCAGTGGCCTGACCTTTACCGCCATTCCCGATACGCTGGCTGGTGGCGGCACGGTGACGGTGACGTGGAATGGGGTGACCTCACCGAGTCGAACCGACTGGATCGGTGTATATCGTGCCGGAGCAGCAGATACGGCCTACCTGGCCTATCAGTACGTCAACTGTGGACAAAGCCCTGGTCTTACGCCGCGGCCAGCGGGGTCGTGTCCATTCCGGCTGAGTGGAGTGGGCAGTTATGAGTTCCGCTACTTCCGCAACAACGGGTTCACGAAGCTTGCCACGAGTAATGCGGTGACGGTGGGCGCGAGTGGGACGGTGGCGACGGTGAGTATTCAAGCGACGGTGGCGAATGCCGCGGAAGGCGGTACCCAAGGGCAGTTCACGATCACGCGCACGGGTAGTACCACGGGTGCCATGACGGTGAACTACACCGTGGGTGGTACGGCCAGTAACGGGACAGACTACACCACGTTGACGGGAAATGTGACGCTCGGTGTGGGTGCGGCGTCGGCAGTGCTGCCGGTGTTGCCGGCGGATGATCCCGATGCTGAGGGCAATGAGACCGTGATTGTGACGCTAGGTGCAGGCAGTGGGTATGCGCTGGGCACGCCGAGTACCGCTACCGTCACGATCGTGGACAATGAGGCGGCGAGTGGGCCGCTCTTGACGGTGAGTCCGAGCACGAGCGCGTTGGGTGGATATGTGACGGTTGTCTGGCAAGGGATTCCTAATGCGCGCGGGACGGACTGGATCGGGTTGTATCGGCAGGGCGCAGGGAATGGGGCATACACTGCGTTTCAGTATGTAAACTGTACGGCGAGTCCGAGTCCAACGCCGCGCGCGACGGGCTCCTGCAGTTTTCAGCTGCGGCAGCGGGGGACGTTTGAGTTTCGCTATTTCCCCAACAATGGGTTGACGCCGCTGTTGACCAGTCCACTGGTGACCGTGCCGTAGAGCAGCTCAGAGGGGCGAGAGCAGTCTCGCCCCTCTGAAATTTGTAGAAATGTTGAATAATGCGCGGTGCAATTCGGGTCATGTGATCCGCTTCATTCCGGTCCAATGCACGGGCCGACACCGAGGGCGGATACGATCCACCGCCAGGGCAAGCCGGCTATGGTCTACATCACAGTCTGAAGAGGGCGAGTAATGTTTACTGAGACCGCTGCTTGGTGATGGCGTCGAGTTGCTGCAGTGTTCGCAACGTCGTTTCAAGTTGGGCGAGTGGGAAGACCGTTGCGCTGTCACTTAAGGCGCGCTCCGGCTCGCGATGCACCTCCATAAATAATCCATCGACACCAACAGCGACGGCGGCGCGAGCGAGTGGAGCAATGAACTCGCGCTGTCCACCTGAACTGCTTCCCTGTCCGCCAGGTAACTGCACGCTATGGGTGGCATCGTAAACAACCGGATATCCGGTGCGGGCCATAATCGGTAACGAGCGGAAGTCTGACACCAGGTTGTTGTAACCAAACGAAGCTCCACGTTCGGTTAACAAGATGTGCTGATTTCCGGTCGACGCGACTTTGCCTGCGGCGTTGCCGATGTCCCACGGAGCGAGAAACTGGCCTTTTTTGATGTTCACGACCCGGCCACTTTTCCCTGCGGCTATCAAGAGGTCCGTCTGCCGACAGAGAAATGCGGGGATTTGCAACACATCGACGAACTCTGCGGCTGCGAGTGCCTCTTCAGGTGAATGGACATCCGTCAGTACCGGCACTCCACACTGGCGTTTGGCCTCGGCAAGAATCGCCAATCCTTCATCCATACCAAGGCCGCGAAACGACTCACCAGAAGTGCGGTTGGCTTTGTCGTAGGACGATTTGTAAATGAACGGAATACCGAGCCGGTCTGTAATGGCACGGATTGCCTCAGCGTGGTACAGCGCCGAATCGCGCCCTTCGATGACACACGGGCCAGCAATCAAGACAAAGGGCTTATTGCCGCCACATGCGAGTGCGCCGATGTGGACAACAGTGGTGGTGACTTCGCGAATCATGCGCGTCCAGCTCCGCTCACGCGCCGCAGTGGACTTTCCTGATGCCCTAAGCGGCGTTGTAAAGCTGCCCGAACGAATCCGGAAAACAGCGGGTGACAGTCGAACGGACGTGACTTCAACTCAGGATGGAACTGCACGCCAACAAACCACGGGTGTTTGCGAATCTCGACAATTTCCACCAATCCGCCATCAGGGGAAAGGCCGCTGAAGATCATGCCTTTGGCTGCGTAGCGTTCGCGGTACTCGTTGTTGAATTCATAACGATGGCGATGGCGTTCAGAAATTTGTGTTTGCCCATAGAGTTTCGCGGCAAGGGTACCTTCTTGGAGGGTGCATGGATACGCACCAAGTCGCATCGTGCCTCCCTTTTGCACGACCGCGCGTTGTTCGTTCATCATGGCAATGACCGGATGGGGAGTGTTCTCATCAACCTCGGTTGAATTGGCGTGAGCCAGGCTGCAGACATTGCGACCGAACTCGATCACCGCCATCTGCATGCCAAAACAAATGCCGAAGAAGGGAATGCCTTCTTCACGTGCGTAGCGGACCGCTGCAATTTTGCCTTCAGTGCCGCGCTGGCCAAATCCCATCGGGACCAGGAGGCCATCGGCCTGACGAACGGCATCTGGGAGCGTGCCGTCCTCAAGCTGTTCCGAATCGAGATGTTCGATTTCGACACGACACTCATTGGCCAGCCCGCCGTGCACCAGCGCTTCGTTCAGACTCTTATAGGAATCGATCAGGTTGACATATTTACCGACCATGGCGATGCGTACGCGCTCGCGAGGATTCTTGTAAATATGGACAATCCGCTCCCACTTGCTGAGGTTCGGTCCACCGGTCCACATGTTGAGTTTTTCCACGATCCGTTCGTCGAGGCCTTCTTGATGAAACACCAGCGGCACTTCGTAGATACATTCGACGTCTTTGGCGGTGATGACGGCGTTATCATTGACGTTACAGAACAGGGCAATTTTTGCTTTGACCTTGGCGTCGAGGTAACGATCGGTGCGGCACAGGAGAACGTCCGGCTGGATACCGAGACTGGTCAGTTCTTTCACGCTGTGCTGTGTCGGCTTGGTCTTCAATTCACCGGCAGCAGAGATAAACGGCACTAATGTGAGATGCACGTACAATACATGTTCGCGTCCCCAATCCCAACGGAACTGACGAATTGCTTCGAGGAACGGTAAACTTTCGATATCACCGACCGTACCGCCAACCTCACAAATAGCGACATCAAAGCCAGCGGCTGCGGCGAGGATGCGGTTCTTGATCTCGTCCGTAATGTGCGGGATGACCTGTACGGTGCCGCCGAGATAGTCACCTTTGCGTTCGCGAGAAATGACCGCATCATAAACTTGGCCGGTCGTGAACGTGTTTTTTCGGCTCATGGGCGTCGAGACATAGCGCTCATAGTGACCAAGGTCGAGGTCAGTTTCCGCCCCATCATCGGTGACATACACCTCGCCGTGTTGGAATGGATTCATCGTGCCTGGATCGACATTAATGTAAGGGTCCATCTTTAATAACGTCACTTTCAGGCCCCGACTTTCAAGCAGTCCACCGATCGAGGCGGCAGCAATCCCTTTACCCAGAGAAGAGACTACACCACCGGTGATGAAAATAAACTTTGTCTTGCGACTATCTTTCCCATTTCCGCTGGTGCTCATGGCATTGCCTCCTCTGCACGCCGTAGATCCTCTGGCGTGTCAATCTCGATGGTTGGACGTTCAGTCTCGCTGACAGTGATTCGATAGCCCCATTCCAAAGCACGTAACTGCTCAAGTTGTTCGGTTTGTTCTAACGGTGTGCGTGGCAGTTTGGTAAACGTGAAGAGAAAGTCACGCCGGTACACGTATAAGCCGATATGTCGGTAGCCTAAGACAGGCTCTGGGCTTTGGGCTCTGGGCTCTAGACCTTGGACTTTGGACTCTGGACTTCTGACAAAAGGAATTGGACTGCGCGAAAAATACAAGGCAAACCCGTTGTGGTCGGTCACCACTTTTACCACATTGATGTTGTGCCACTCTTGGTTATCGTAAATCGGCGTTTTTACTGTCGACATCACGGCTGTCGGTGCCTCAGCAAGTACGTTTACCGCATCTTGGGCGAGTGTTGCAGGAAAGAACGGTAAATCTCCTTGGACGTTAACGATGAGGTCAGCATTGAGCTGTTCCGCGACTTCTGCCAGACGATCCGTGCCGGTGGGATGGTCAGAGCGAGTCATCGCCACCTCACCTCCAACTTTACGGATGACGTTGGCGATACGCTCATCGTCAGTGGCAACAATGATCCGTGATAACCCGTGTACCGCTTGTGTTTGTTCGTAGACATGTTGGATCATGGGCTTACCGCGCAGCAATGCCAGTGGCTTCCCAGGGAAGCGAGTAGAGCCATAGCGAGCAGGAATAAGTGCTACAACTTCCATGCTCAACTCTTGCAGGTTGTCACGTTGGAATCGACGGAGAAAAACCCGACCACGGAATCTCACTATACGGAAGAAGCCGGAAGGCGTCAAATTGAGGATGGTGAAGTTGGTTGTCGCGATTTTGACTTTTCTGAGTATGCCCCATACGATACGGTTCTTCTTGTTTGTTTCATGGTGGGGGTGGTTATCTCTTGGAATCGCCCTTTCAAAAATTATTGAGTGAGGAGGAGACATGATCCAAGTGGCGATCATAAGACTGCTTGTTGCCGTTGCGTGTATGGTAGGAATGGTGGACAAAGCTGAAGCTGGGAATCTCTCGGACCGTATTGGCTTACTCTTTGGCGATCGTGGCATCGAAGCCGATGTGGATCGCGATGCCACTCCTCATCGTGCCCATTTTACCAGCGCAAGCTTAGCAACCCTCGGGTTGTTGGTGAAGCAGATGGCGGCTTCTGCCGCTGACTTCCCCGCTATCTCGACCGTGCCAGGGTTTACCTATCGCTATAACTCTCAGTTGCAAGTCTTTGAGCGCTCCTCAAGTTCATTAGGCCCGGTCTTTATCGAGCGTCCAGAGACATTGGGACGAGGGAAAGTGAATTTTGGTTTTTCTTATCTTTTTGTTGATTTCGATGAACTGAATGGAAAAAAAGCTCGATCGTCTCTCCTTTCGCAATCTGGAGCATAATGACTGCTGCAATACTCCCAATCCTCCACCAAGTCCGAATGTCCCTGATTTTGAGCGAGACACGGCAGCGTAAGGCGGTGGCAGGAAACAACTTACCGCAATAGTGATTGACCGGAGTGGAGAGCCTCTGCACAAGAGCAGGGATGAGAGACGAGACCATTGTGTGCTGGCTTCGGTCTAAGTATCGAAGTCTGGTCGAAGAGCTGGATGAACGCGGGCGAC
>VGTJ01000261.1 GCA_016874775.1 Deltaproteobacteria bacterium | reverse complement strand
GAGAGGCCGGGGGAAAGAAGCTCTTCAATTGTGTCCATTCGGTCATGGTCAGGTCCGTTGGATAAACTCGCGGCAGTGTATTCATCCCTCAAGCTTACCAATCCCTTTTTCAAAACACTCTCTAACAGGGGGAAGGGAATCTCTGTTGTCGTTTCCATCTTCATGTGTTTCGCGTATGACTCTACTTCTTCTCCTCACGCTGTGAGTGATGAATCAACGAGCTGCCCACGTTATTGGGAACAAAGGCGATCACCTCTCCTGAAGCCATTAAGGTATAGCCAGTCGCTTCAGTGAGTGCTCGTACGGTGGTGCCGACGCCTACCGCCGCTACCCCGACAAGCGCCGTAGGAATGCGAAGTGATATTTCTCCAACCTCAGCCGAGCTTTTCAGCGTGAGTAACGTTGACTTGCCGGCGGTTTGCAAGCCAATGACCATGAGTTCCCCGCCTCGCGCAAGTGTCGCTATACTTCCTCTGACGATCGTCGCTGAAGCCATTGATGCCATAGCTGATATGGTCGACCCCTCCGACATCCGTGTGAGGTCATTTGCATGACTACTTGTGATACTCAATGAGAGAGTCAACAAACCAGTGGTAATGAACGCTCGCGTCTTCATAGAACGTGCTCCTTCCTGTGACAGGTGGGTGGATTTTCCGCCGAAGAAGCGCAAGCGCCATGCCAGGAGAGATCATCGAGCCGAAGGTGTGGAAAATCGCTGCCTTAGCGAAAGGCGAGCAGGAGAGGAAAGGCTGCACGTGGACATTCTTTGCTAGGGTATCGTGCATCGAGTGTCCAGTGACAAGAATAACCTCACTGGCACGAAAGCTCGGGGTCTCGATTCAATAAAATCTCGTAATTATCTCGCAATTATCTCGCACTTTTCCCGTGATTTCGTGCGCGGTGGTTACTACAGTACGCGCATGAGGCTGGACTTACCACACGAGACATTACAGAAACAATCGCCGTTGTCACCCTACCGCGCGTTTGTCGTGCAATTACGGGAGGAAACCGATATGACATCGGGCGCTCTTAGCGGACGGGTGGTGTATGTTACCGGCGACACGATCGGCAAAGAGGAAAGTCCGATTTATCCGGTGCTCGATTTGACCGACACACTGCGCACGCTGGTGAGTGACGTCTATTTTATTCGCCAACCGTTTCTCACCGAGCAGGTAGCGGTCAAGTGGGATGGCGAATGGCACGTCACTTACGAGTTTTTACATGACGTCGGTTTGGCTTTCCTCACGGTCTTGGTGTTGATTTATGCGCTAGTGGTAGCGTGGTTCCAGTCGTTTGTCTCACCGCTGGTGATTCTGTCACCTATTCCGTTGAGTCTGATTGGGATACTGCCCGCCCACTGGCTGAGGGGCGTGCCGTTTTCGGGCGCATCGGTCCTCGGATTTATCGCCGGGGCGGGCATCGTCGTGCGCAACTCGATCATACTGGTCGATTTTATCGAACTGCGACGACGCCACGGCATGCCGCTGCGTGAGGCGGTGATCGATGCGGGTGCGGTACGGTTTCGTCCTATGCTGCTGACCGCATCGGCAGTGGTGGTCGGCACCGCGGTGATTCTCTATGACCCGATCTTTCAAGGACTGGCCGTGTCGCTGATGGCAGGGGAGGTCGCGTCGACCTTTCTTTCACGCCTTGCTGTGCCAGTGCTGTATTACCTGAGCAAGCGCCGAGCCGCTGAGTTGGTTTCTACCAGTGATGCTGCCGTCGCAACCGGTACGGATCGCCTGAGTCCGTCTGTTCATTGAGCCACAGAGAGTTCTATAAATCACTGATGTCCAGGCTGCCGATCAGTGCTTTGGCGTCTTGCAGGTCTTTTGTGCCAACTCTTTGCTGAACCGGTTGTAGATTTCTGATAATAGACGGAAGTTGCCAAAACCTGATGGAAACCGGAGACATTGATGAACCGAGCCGAACGACGGCGCTTAGAGCGTGATGCAAGAAAGAAGGGAAATGCAAATCAAGCAGCGACTCCTGCGTGGCGAGCGGATGTTGCTGCAATCAAACGGCAACTCCAACAGCAGACCTCACCCGAACAGATTCATCAGCTTATTGCTGCGCTCGTTGCGCAGGGGCTTCCACGTGAGGCGGGTGAAGAGCTGGCTGTTTACGCTGCAGAGTATCATGATGCGACGGCGATGTTGCAAGCAGGAAAGAGTGCCGAGCAGATCGCAACGGTCGTGCACAATGCCCACAACTGGGCAGACTCGATGGTCGGTCAATCTCCAGTAGTGAACCAGCGTGCATGTCAGGCTGGCTGTGCATTCTGTTGCTATGTGCCGACCGTGTTAGTGACGGCTGCTGAAGCGAGGTATCTGGCTGACTGGTTACGAATGCATTGCTCTGGCGATGAGTTGGATGCCCTCCGACAACGCTTACAGTTCCGTCAGCAACGAAAATCCGATCCTTCTGCGCAAGCTATGAGTACGCCGATTCCCTGTGCTTTGCTGCAAAATAATCAGTGCCAGGCGTACTCTGCACGTCCACTCAAGTGCCGCGGCTGGAACTCGTTGCGTCGTGATGTGTGTGAACAGGCGTATGGTCACAGTCAGTCATCCGTGCAAATTCCGGCCGATGCGTATGCGCATATGATGGGGAATGCGGTATTCAGCGGGCTACGGGATAGTGTGACTCATGCCGGCTTGGATGGTCGGACATATGATCTGACCGAGGCGCTGCTGCAAGTATTGGATGTGCCTGAGGCAGAGTAACGATAGCTTTTAGGGAGGCGTCTGGAATCAGCTCAAGTATGGGGAACTGCATCATCTGTGTTGTCAACACGGGCCGCATTTGGCGACGGAATTGGCCCTGGCTATTCGTCGGCTGCGCACGAGACCGTACTTGATCCAAGCTTGTTTTGCCGGAGCAGGGCTGCCACTCTAATAGGGAAGCACGTACGATCATTGTCCTTCCAGGCAAACGGGCGAAACTCTTGCCGTGTACCTTCTTGCCATTTCGTGAGTGGATCGCGGGCGTGTCGGTGCGCACTAGAGAGAAAGGCAAACGTCTCGTTCATGGCAACCAGGTCTGCTGGCTCAGTCACGTTCCAGTGCCTGCCCAACCCGATGGTCTGCCACCATTTGCAGTACCCAGCGAAATTGCAGGACTGCACGCAGAACCCTGAGCTCCACACCCTTGCAACATCGCGCCCTACGTGCCACGGTGGGGTATCTTTACCTGGGGGATATACTATGGACAGGCTTAAGAACATTGAGAACAGCGTTGCGACGGGTACGAAGACTGCTGCGTCGGCTTATGTGCCTCCTCTTCAACTCACCGCAGGGCAGCCACCACCCATCGCAGCAAACGGCGGGTTATCCTACATGGCGTTCGATCGGGACGGGGACGCGGGAACTGCGGCAGCAATGGAGGAAGCACTCTGCCAGATTGCCGAAGGCAAAGAACAAGCAGTGATCGACATGATCGTGAACGCTCCTCCTGGCCCCATTGAAACCAAGTGGGGCATTGGGTTTCGCAACTATGCCGACTGCCTGGCCCACATTCGGGCGCAGAACATTCAAGCTCCCGCGGGCGGTGTCGCACTCCCGCTTCCCTACACTGTGCTCGAGCAACCGTCGTACTCGGTCGTTTCGTCCAACGCGATCTGGCGAGACCCCGTGCGCGCAGCCGAGGCAAAGATGTTGCGGCGCGAAGGACAGAACATCGCGCGGGAATGCCTCTATTTTCCTCAGGTGTTGCGCGATGCACGACGCATCGGGGAGTACTATCCCGGTCTCTCGCCCACCAGTGCTGCGTGCATGGACAAGCTTGGCGTCGCGTTGGCGCACTGCGAGTCCAAATGCACGAACTTTTATGACGCCGCGGAGGTGGAACGCGTCTTTTATCCGGAGATCGAGAAACTGCTCCTTGACTTCTTCCCGGGGGCGACGGATGCGCTGGTCTACAACCACGATGTGTTTAACAAGGAGTACAAGGGTCCCGTCAAGGAAAATCAGGCCAACAAGGATCCGGGCGTGAACACCTTCTACGCCGATCTGGTGCACAACGACTTGAATGACAACAGCGGGCGCGTGCGCTGCCGCGAATTGCTGACCAAGAACCTGCGCAACTTCGGGCGTACCCAAAACTATACAGAGGCCGAGGCGGACGCGAAGATGTCGCGACGGTTCATCTCGATCAACCTTGCTAAGCCGATGGAGACCGTGGGCCAATATCCATTCGTGCTCTGCGCCTGGCCTTCGTTCGCCGACCAACCATACATTACCAACTACCGCATCTACGACGACCGCGTGGGTGAGACGACCCGTTTCACCCACCGTCCTAACCACGAGTGGTATTGGCTGCCTCAGCAGAAATCTACCGAGGTCTCGATGCTCAAGTGCTACGACTCAGTCGCCGACGGCTCGGTCTCGCGCTGGTCGTTCCACACGGCGTGCATCGACCCCACCGCGCCTGCTGACGCGCCCTGCCGCAAGAACGTCGTAGTCCGCTCTTTTGTCTTCTTCTAAGTAGTGGGCACTAATTAAAGGAGGAACGTACCCATGCCCCACGCTAATATCACGATCAAGACCCGCGACGGAAATTGCCCAGCGTCACTGTTCACGCCTGCCAGCGGCAAGGGTCCCTGGCCTGGTGTGATTTTCTATATGGATGGTTTGGGTATCCGCCCGGTCATGTGGGAAATGGGGCAGCGGCTGGCCGATGGCGGCTATGTGGTGCTCCAGCCCGACCTGTATTATCGCCTTGGCAGCTATCCGCCGAAGGTGCCATCGGAGGTGCTCGGCAATCCGCAAGCGATGCAGGAACTGATGAAATGGGTGAACAGCCTTGATCGTGATCGCAAGGTCTCAGACTCGGCTGCATTCCTCGACTTTCTGTCCACGCAGCCCGAGGTCAAAGGCAAACGCTTCGGTGCCACCGGCTATTGTATGGGTGGCAACACCAGCCTCACCGCGGCGGGTGCGTTTCCGGATCGCTTTGCCGCGATCGCGTCGTTTCACGGCGGCAATTTGGGAACTGATAAGCCAGACAGTCCGCATCTCTTTGTAAACAAGATCACCGGCCGTGTGTATGTCGCTGGGGCGATCGAAGACGCGAGTTTTCCAGAGGAGCAGAAAATTCGCCTGGAAAAGGCGTTGACGGACGCCAAAGTGAATCATGTGGTGGAGACCTATGCCGGCGCTCGCCACGGGTTTGCGGTGCCGGATTTGCCGGTCTTTGATAAGGGCGCAGCCGAGCGCCACTGGACGGCGTTGTTCGCTCTCTTTCAGGAAACGTTAGCGGGTGCCGAGTAAGGAGCATCGTTGCAAACCCAGAACGAAGCCGGGCGCTGCGAGCTCATATTCCAGCGTTGGCAGCGCTTCCGCAGTCATCAGTCACAACTTAAGGAAAAATCCTTGTGTTTTAGGTAGAGCGCAGCGCGTATGGGTTCCTTCTCCCTCAGGGAGAAGGTCAGGATGAGGGTACCAAGAGACAAAAACCGCTGATGAAAGAGCGATCGATAGAACAGTCGTCTTGACACTAAGGCATGGGCAAGAATTAAGTTACCGATTAAGAGCGAGGAAGAAGCGTATAGTTCCAATCGCCATGAAACTTACCGGGTTTGATATTGAGCGCTTGAAACTCATCGTCGGAGACCTGTAGG
>VGTJ01000260.1 GCA_016874775.1 Deltaproteobacteria bacterium | reverse complement strand
AGGCCCGACTCTACTCAACTTGCCTGACTCGTGTCACGCAGGCTTGCCGGAACGCTCAACAACCCCTGGAGGGCTTCACATCTCGTGCTCGTTGCATCGGTCTGGCCGTGAGAGTTTGGTGCGAACAACCACGCAGCAGCTCTTGCTGTCTCTCAACCTCGGGTGTCAAGCGGCTTTACCGGAAGCTCACTGCAAACCTGGCTCCCCCACGCGGGAGGCACAGCACAGTCGCCGGTGTTTCCCAGCATCCGTGGGACGACACTCTCGCGCGATGGGGTGAATCATCTCTTGCAGCAGGCCGTGCAGCAAGCGCTCTCAACGTGTGACTCGCTTCGTGGGCGACGTGTTACTCCACATCTTGTGAGGCACTCGACGGCGATGCACCTTCTCCAAGCGGGCGTGGATATCGCGGTGATCGCGCTCTGGTTAGGTCATGAGAGCATCGAGACGACGCATGTCTATCTGGAATCGGACTTGCTCACCAAAGAGCGAGCACTCCAGAAACTCGTGCCCATAGAGGTCCCCCAGGGCCGATTTATTGCAACAGACCCACTGTTGCGCTTCTTGGCAACGCTGTGATCATCCCGCACGGACTGGCTGGCTAGCACCAGCCAGTCCTGAGCCCGCGCCCCTGTTCGCGGGATGATCCGGAACTCCACATGAAAGTGTGCATCGCGCATGCGCGATGCACACTTTTGGGCGTCGTCCCCCACAATGATCCGTGTCTGTAGCACGGAGTTCTTGTAGGGTGGGCACAACCCACCCTACACCTCTTGTGCCGCCTGGCCGAGTAGATGTAACGTGCGGTCACGCGAGGCGCTGCGGTTGGCACCGGCGGGGACCGGGGTCACAAGAATTTCCGTGGCTCCCCAGGTCAGGAGTTGCTGCAAGCGCTCGGTGACGCGTGCCTCGTTCCCCCACAGGACAGTGGCGTCAATCATCCCGTCGCTCCAGGTCCCGTTTTTCGCCTCGGGAAAGCCCGCAGCAACGAACATGTTCTGATAAAACGGCAGCCGTGGGTTCATAATCTGCGCTCGTACGGCGGCGTACACTTCGTCGGCGTTGTCATGAACGCAGACCGGCGCATGGGCAATCAGTGGTGGGACCGGGCGACCAACACGCGCCGCACCAGTGCGCATGGCGGGCAGGGCGACATCGCGCAGGTACGGCCCAGGACACACCCAGCTGATCGCACCGTCTGCTTCTTCGCCGCACAGTTCAAAAGAATCTCGTTGCAGCGCCGATGCCATGACCGGCACGTCCAGCGGTTGAGGGATGGTGTCGTGGGCTTTGTAGTGAGTGCCATCAAAATCGACTCGGCCTTGCTGGAGCAAGGCTTTGCAGATGCGTAAATACTCGCGTAGATTTCCCAGCGGTGCTTTGAATTGTAAGCCCATCGCCTCCATCAGTGGACGGTGGCTGGGGCCAACGCCGAGGCGGAAGCGTCCGGGCGCCAGCTGGGCAATCACTTGGGTTTGCTGCACGGTGACGAGCGGGTGCCGTGGATAGGTCGGAACAATCGACGTTCCCAGCTTGATGCGCTGTGTCCGCACGGCTGCGGCGGCAAACGTTGTCAGATTATCCGGGCGGGCCATGCCTGTGGTCATCCACGCGGCGGGAATGCCCAACTGTTCCGCTCGTTCGATCATGGCTAACGCGTCCTGTACGTTATCACTGGGAACTGATACGCCAATTAACTGTTGACTCATAAATGTGTCTCACTTTCTGTGCGAGCGCATTCTCATCGCGGTGGCAACAACTGCAGGTCTTGGAAACGCTTAAACCACTTGCGCAACATGTCTTCGGTGTCGATACAACCCGCAAAGCCTGCCTTCCTGAGTTTGATGGTGCTGACCAGGATCGGCGGCGGTGGGTGGTGAACGCCATAGGCAAAGCAAAAGTCGGCGAGGCCAAAGGATGCGCCGACAAAGGCGTTGAGGTCCTCCGGAGCATGCAGTTGATACTTGCGCACAATGGCCGCCCACTCTGCCGCATGTTTGGGCATTTCCTGCACGAGGGACAGCGGCTGCGGGGGGCCGACTGGCATGCCCACCGCATCGGCAATCACTGGCCATACCTCTGGCCAGGCAAAGACATCGCCATTGGTAATGTTGAAAATCTCGTTGCCCACGGTGGGTGCCGTGGCTGCCCAGGCCATCGCCTCCGCCAGAAGGTCTGCATCGATCGCTTCAAACACGAACGCGGGACCACCAGGGAACGAGAGCGGCAGACCGGCTTCGCGCCGCACGGCAGCATACACACCAATCGCCGGGACGACATTGAGGTTGCTGCCAATCGCATCACCAAAGACCAGTTGCGGGCGCCAGATCGTCCACTGCCACGGCTTTCCCTGTTGGCGCGCCCGGAGATAATCTTCTTGTAACCAGTAGAAGTTCTCATGCTGATGGCGTGGGGCGCGTTCCCGTGCAGGCAAGGCGATGCGGCCCAGGTGGGCACCATAGGCTTTGGTGCCTTGTAACAACGAGACATGCTGCAAACCGGTGGCCGCCGCCTCCAGCGGAGCAAAGAGGTTTTCTAACATCGCGAGATTCAGGCGCATCTGGTCGCGATCTTTCCATCCTTCCTCTAATCCCGGCTTTTCATTGACGGCGGCATAGACGACATGGGTCACATCGGTCATGCGCGAAAACACGTCAGCGCACTGCTGTTGATTGGTCAGATCGACTGACACGAAGGAGGCGCGGTCACTGCCCGTTGGTATCCGCCGCGACACGCCGACGACGTCCCAGTCGGACAACTGCGCGAACTGTCGCACCGCTGCCGAACCAACCAAGCCAGACGCCCCAGCAATCAGCACTTTTTTCTTCGCCATGAGTATCCTTTCCTGTTCCGCTCTCAGGTGTACGGTCAGCCGCGCATGTATCGATGTCCACCATGATCACTCAACACCGAGCGAAGCCGTTGACGTGAAGAGGCAGCGAACCCGCGCTGGCAATAATTACCAATTCTCTGGTCGTTGCTCTTCTCTTTACGCATGGAGTAGAGTGCGAGCAAGAGGAGGTAAGCTACCCAGGCTGCATCGGATCAATGGGCTGACAAAGGCACTATCTAAGGCGATTTCCGGGAAAGATCGTCCCCTGTAGTTCAGATGGAGCACCGTGTAATCCGGGAGGAGTGGTAGAAGACCTGGATTCCGCTGCGCTGCCTCCAGACCACCCAGAACTGGGACATTCATTGCGAAGAATCACTGTCTCCGCCTCCTGCGGGAGCCCAGCGCGCCGTAAGTCATGTAGCGCTGCATCCGCACAGGCCGAACCATCATAGGCAATGAGAATTTTCATGCGTCACTCCTAGTGCTGCAGCGTCTTGAGATAGTCCGCCAACACGCGTGACCGCAGCGATCCCGTGTATTGTGGGTAGCGCTGGTCTTGCAGCTCTGCTTCAAAGACTTCCCCCCACACTGGCATCTCACGTAGTCCATGAGTGGCCACTGCCCGTCGTCCATAAATCACCGCCATGACCGCAGCTTCGTCGAAGCGCTCACCCGAGCGACGCGCTAGCGTGGTCAGATCTGTTGGAGCGACGCAGCAACCGGTCCATTCCCTTTTCCGGTGGGTCCATGACACGACGCACAGTACTGCTGATAGAGCACCGCTCCCGTAGGAGGTGGCGACGGCTCCCTCGTGCAACTCGCCAGCACCAGCGCGGTACTAACGAACAAGAGCAACTTCAGCATGCCTGCGCCTCCTTCGCGCCCGCATCCCTATAACACTCCAGGCTTCATGCCTGGCCGCATACTCGCTCGCAGGTGCTATCCACCCCATGGGCTGGCAGATGAGGCCATTGTTTCTCCAGTAACAGTTCCATCGCTCTGTCGTGTATCATTCGGCTCCTTCATCGACTTCGACTCGCGGGTGTTTGGGATTGTGCGCGATACAAGTGAACCGTACCTCGCGTCTTCACCTGACGTAGCAGGCGATCACCGTCGTGTTGCTCTCGCCTCATCCGCCTCTGTGGCCCAGAAGCAGCAAGAGGGAGGCCAGCACGTCGACTCGTAGCGGTGCAACTGCCAGGTGCGGAATTAGCCCTCACTACAGTATGGAAATTGGGGAATTTTTCCTCAGCGAAGAAGAGGTCAACGGTGTAGTGATACGCATTCCGTACGTACACTCCGCATCGCAGACACGACAGGTGTTTCGCATTTTTGGGAAATTCGTTGCCAACGTATCGCTAATTTGCGAAAACAGCGCGCTACCACTATCGCAATCGCATCGTGCTCAAATCAGCCGTACATGAAGAGTTTCTTCGCCCCCCAGGATGAAGAACGAGAAGGCAAATCCTTTTCTGAACAGACCGCAAGAGAGTGGTACAACAGTGCGATCACCCAGAGCGCAGTGAAGGGTCTCGCGAGAGATGCTTCGCGGTATTCAGCAAGACAGAGCGCCGCAGGGCCCACAGCGGTACGTGTACGAGTGGTCTGTAATCCGATGTGGGAAGGTTCCGCACTCTCAGATTACAAGGCTTTTTCGCATGCACTGTGGCACGTCGCCAGCGACCCGGCACGGTCCTTGCCACCTTGCTGTCTGTTTCACCACCTCATCACCTCATCACACCATACCGTGGGCACGGCATCATAACGGACATCAAAGACGAACCGGAATAATGCGCCACCCGTATCGTTGAGCGGCCTGCGTGCTGGAGACGGAAAACGACTCATCCTGAGTAGGCGAGACATATTGTCTCGCATCACCGTGCCGACGACCCATCATTTTCCGCACTTTTGCATCGCCGCCTACTGGTCTGCCTTTTGCTGGATCTGAATCCACGGAAAGGACATCAGGTGGTTGTGGAGAACGATGGAGTGAGGAACACTGCGAGTGACCTGACGACCAACGGGCACGGACGCATGCCGCTGGCCATGCTCGTTGGCCTTTCAGCCGTTGTCCTCTTCTGGCGGGTAGGCGAGCGCCCGTTGCTGGACTGGGAGGAGGCGCGCTATGCGCAGGTTGCACGGGAAATGCTAACCAGTGGCAACTGGGTGGATTTGTCATGGAACAATGCTCCCTATTTTAACAAGCCTCCTCTCCTCTTTTGGGCGATTGCACTGTCTTTCCAGACATTTGGTGAGAGTGAGTGGGCCGTGCGTCTGCCTGGTGTCCTGTGTGGGATTGGCAGTGTCGGCCTTGTGTACATGCTAGGACAGCAGTTGTATGGCCGCGTGTCGGGACTCGGTGCGTCGTGCTTACTTCTCTCACTCTATCCGTTCTTGACTCATGGCAGTCGGCAATGCGCGCCGGATGCGTTGCTGTTGTTCTGGTCGCTTCTGGCACTCTTGGCCTTTTGGCGCGGTCAGCAGGACGCGCGATGGCGAGTGATCGTCGGTATCGCCCTTGGTGCGGGTGCCCTCACCAAAGGCATCGCTGCAGTTATCCCACTGCTTGTGATTGTCTCTTTTTGTGCGTGGCAACAACAGTTACAGGTATTGCGCACGCGCTGGTTTCTTTTTGGCACAGGACTTACGCTTTGGACCTTAACAAGCCGTGACATGAGGGTTTTGTAGTTCAGCGCGAAGGTAATGACTAAACAAACTCTCCCGCACGGCATACAGGGTCTGGCCCAGTTCTTGAGCTTTCACTTTCAAGGATACCCACGCATGATAACAACATGCTAAGTGATTGCGCTGTGCCCGCGCCGCCC
>VGTJ01000259.1 GCA_016874775.1 Deltaproteobacteria bacterium | reverse complement strand
GGGAGTGTTGTATTGTAGTACCCGGACGATTGCGCGCTGGAAGCGGCGGGTGGAGGAAGAGGGAGTGCAGGCGGCCTTAGGGACCCCACCCACGTCCTCGCGATTGGGAAGTTGGTGGAGCGAAAAGGAAACCAGTCCGTTGGAGTATCAGGCCCCTTTGGCGCCAACGGACCCTTTACGCTGACGGTCCAATGGCCGCAGAATTTGGGACAACCAGACGGCTGGAGAGTCACAGCGGTGACCCGTCTCGATGACACAGAAGTGTGTACGCGGGATACCTGCGGTGGACAGAGACAATGCCTCAATATGGCAACCAACGTCCGTCAGGCTCCGCTGACCACTACCATCGACTGGCGTGTCGACTGTAAATGTGTAGGGGGCTGATCCATACCTCTAAGAAAAGATCCACTGCTCAGCTTCGGCTTCGGTCTGAAACCAGCCAAACTTGGTGGTATCAGCATTCTGCGATAATAGACGCAGTTGCAAACGTGAGACGGCACTGCCGACCACATTCGCTGATTTTTTCATGCCACTCGTCACGGCGTATTGCATGCCAGCTTGATGGACATCCTGTATTTCCTTGCGCTGGACTGGATAATTTGACGCATCAACGACAACGTAAAATCCCTCTCCCAAGGTTTTGACTTTATCGACATGTGCGTTGAAATCCTTGGCAAACTCTTTGCCTTCCGCCTCTTCCCAGAACCCCCACATTCTAAATTTCATTAACCGGCGAGTTGTATCAATTGAGAATGAATAGCGTTTGTCCATGGTAGTGGACTCCCCCATAAAAACGATTGGTGTGTGACCACCTCAAAGTACGGAGATCGGCAGTTTCGGGAGGAAATAAAAGGGAGAGTCCTGTGTCACAGAGTGACACAATGAAGGTAGCCGGGGAATTTATTCCCCGGCGGTTTTCGTCACGAATAACAGAAAGTTAGTGCAGCGTCTCACCGTAATTCGCAAGATACACCTTCGGCACCTCAAACTTGAAGAGCTTCGCCGCATTGAGTCCAAGAATCTTGGCGCGGTTCTTATCGCTCAGGTCACCCATCTGCCGTTCGATCGCTTCAGCCGAGTGCGGCCATGAACCTTCGTGATGTGGGTAGTCATTGGCCCACAAACAGTTACCCACCAGGTTATATTTCACCGCGAGATCAATCCCAACTTGATCTTCCTGGAACGACGCATAGCCGTGTTCACGGAAGTAGTCACTCGGGAGCTTCTTCAACGTCGGCCATCTCCACATGTGATGTTTCTTGTAGGCTTCGTCCATCGCACTGATTGCCCAGGCGACCCAACCAATGCCACATTCAATCGCGGCAAATTTGAGTTGCGGGAATCGCTCCAACACACCAGAGGCGCACATATTGGCGATCGGTTCCACCGTCGGCGCCAGTGAATGTGACACGTAGTTAATCACGGCGCCGCCATCTTTGCGGGCCACGCGCGGGTCGCGGCCAGTAGAGATATGGAAAGTAATCGGCAGCCCAGTCTCCTGAATCGCTGCCCACAACGGGTCAAACATTTGCAGATTATAGTTCGGCTGCTTGGCATCGTACCCACCGAAGATCGGTTTGCAGGGTAACGTCAAGCCACGATAGCCCATCTTGGCCACGCGATGAATTTCAGCAATTGAACCTTCGAGCTCACCTGTCGCAACCGCCGCCATCGGTGACATACGATCATTGTACTTGCCGAAGGTTTCCCACGCCCAGTCGTTGTAGATACGACACTGCGCCATGGCGAATTGCGGGTCCGGTGTCGCCCACATCATCAGCCCTTTGTTGGGAAAGATGATCTCGGCATCGACACCATCACGCGCCATGTCTTTGAGGCGCTGTTCGGGATCAGCACCAGACTTCTGGCGTTCGAGGTCTTCACCGTGGAACACGGTGTCGTGCAAGCGCGACTTCTGCCAGCCTTCGGAGACTTGCCACTTCACGCCGTTCTCATCGACTTCGATCTTGGGCAGGCGTTCGAGATACTTCGCCTCCAAACGCTGCCGCCACAGATCGGCGGGCTCATTGGTGTGGCTATCACACGAGACCATGAAATACTTGTTGGGATCATTGGGCCGAGCGGTGCGTTCCCAGCCTGCATGTCCAGGGGTTTCTAACCGCCATTGGTTTGGTGCATCGAGCATCTCTAATGCCCTCCTTCATAAAGTAAAAGTGATTAACTATCGAAACCGAGCGCAAAAAGTAATGCCTCGCGAATTGCCAGCGTCACTTGTGGAGAAACAGTACCAACGAATACACGGAACTCATCTTTGGGGACGGTTGCAACATTGTCAAGGTTAATAGCCGATGTGGTTTTCAATCCACACTCCGGCCCAATTATGACTTCAGAAGGAATCCCTCGAATAGTCGTCGTAATCGGCGCGACAGTGACACTATGCAGATGCCCAAGGATCTCTTGTCGTGTCAGGACTAAAACTGGACGACGTTTATGAGGACGAGCAAATTCAAATTGCCAGATTTCACCACGATTTACTTCGGCCATACTTGCGCCTTCAGGATAGAGGCAAATTCGTCAGGAGCAACCGGATGACGCGCATAGCCCTCGCGGTGACGTCGTACTTTTTCCCCTAAGGCGCGCTGTTTTAGCCATGCCTCAAGCGCTTCACGAATGACCTCAGAACGCCCACGGTTATCGTCCTCACCAGCCACATCGACAGCATGCAGAAGCTCTTCATCGATACGAATAGAAATCGTTTTTGTCATGTCTTCTGTCATACGATCCGTAGGCAATCGAGTCAACTTCATTCATTTTGGGAAGAAGCAGAACAGAGGCCGGAATAAGCGAAGCGTTTCCGGCAGGCCGCAACGCCCTTCTTCATCTCCCCTTTCTTTCTCAGACGTGGTAACATCGTCCACTATTGGCGGGTATAAATGAGCATGCAAAAGGTTGTACGAAAATTCCGTTCCTTCGCTGAAGCTGAAGAGGCCGAGTACGCCGAATACCAAGCATTATCCGGCAACGACAAGCTTCAGATGCTTCTCGAATTAATCATGCCCGAGAATCCCGATGCGGCAACTATCGAACGATGTGCGCGAGTTCATCGACTTGCTGAACACGAAGAGTGTTAGATACGTGATCGTTGGCGCCTGGGCTTTGGCGTTTCACGGTCGCCCGCGTTATACAGGCGACTTCGATGTCTTCGTCGCGCATGATCCTGAAAATGCGAAGAAGTTAATGGAAGTCATCCGTGCATTCGGCTTTGGCAACACCGGAATTGAGCAAGAAGATTTCTTACAAGAAGACTACGTCGTCCAGCTTGGCGTAGCCCCGAATCGCATCGACTTGCTTACAGGCATTAGTGGAGTGACGTTTGAGGAGGCGTGGCAGAGCCGAGAAACGGGAGACATTTCTGGCGTGAAGGTTTCTCTTATCAGTCGTGATTTATTGATAAAGAACAAACGTGCAGCCAATCGAGCCAAAGACCAAGGCGATATCCAGTTATTAGAAAAGACGGCTCCGAAGAAGAAATAGAACGTAGGCCGGAATAAGCGAAGCGTTTCCGGCATCCGCGCGCCGGGAACGGCCTGCAGCCTTATCCCGGCCTACGTTCGTAGACTGCGGCAACGCCAAATCTCCTGCTCCACACTCTCCACTGACTGCCACGTTACCATGTCAGTTCTTCCTGTCGGTCGTTGGCGATTGAAATACATCACTCGTTGCTCGTCACACACCATATCCACTCGCGGACCAACTGGACAGCCAGCCATACACGCGACTTCGTGCACAAAAACACAGGCAGTTTGTGACCGCTGCTCTACCAATTCACGGATTGCCTCTAACAGCATAGGGCCGTTATAAGAGCCAGGTGCAGAATCTGTCGCGCGCATCTTGACCTGCACACGTTTCGCAGTACATTTGCTCTTCGTGCAGACATAGATATCGAGCTGCGCCATAGCTCAGGACCATAAAGGAAAGCATCCTATGAATGCAACTGAACTCCAAGAATATCGTCGCAAACACATCTCCGTGTACAACGCCAATAAAATGAAGCTGGGTATCTTCGGGCAGAACTGCAGTAATGGCTGTACCATCACGCATGCGGAGACGACCTTCAAACCGACATACAAGCATAACGTCGAGATCTCGCAGAAAGCCGATCGGCTGGGATTCGAGTTGCTCGTACCGGTAGGCCGCTGGCGTGGGTTTGGCGGTACGACCGATTTCAACGGCGATTGCATGGAAACCTACACCTGGGCTACGGCCATGGCGACGCAGACCAATAACATTATGTTATTCTCTACGTCGCATGTCCCGACTATGCATCCAATTGTCGCGGCCAAACAAGGCTCAACCATCGACAACATCTCCGAAGGTCGGTGGGGTTTGAACATTGTGTGTGGGTGGTTCACGCCAGAAATGGAAATGTTCGGTGCGCCGCAGATGCCGCACGATGACCGTTATCGTCACGCTGGCGAGTGGATTCACGTCATCAAGCGTTTATGGTCTGAACAACACTTTGATCATCACGGTGAGTTCTTCAACATCAAAGATGGCTACATGCTGCCCAAACCAGTGCAGCAGCCCTACCCTGTCATCATCAATGCGGGGTTCTCGCCAGCAGGCAAAGACTTCTCAGCCCGCGAGGTTGATTTCAACTTCATCGCGGTTGACACCCTCGAACATGGCAAAGAGGTTGTCGACGACGTCAAAGGATTGGCACGCGAAGAGTACAAGCGTGACATCGGTATGATGAGCTATGGCCTGGTTGTCTGTCGCGAGACTGAGAAGGAAGCCCGCCAAATGTACAACTACATCGTCGAGAAAGGCGATTGGGAAGCGACCCGTGGCATCCTCAATCTACTGGGACTTCAGAGCGGCTCGTTTAGTGAAGAACATCTCACCAAATACGCTGAACACTTCATTGCGGGCTGGGGCGGCTATCCAATGGTCGGTACACCAGAGCAAGTCACCGAGGAATTAGTGAAGATGTCCAAGATCGGTATCGAAGGCATGATCCTCTGTTGGCTCGATTACAACGAGGAGATCAAGTTTTTCGGCGAACGGGTGATGCCGCTCATGCAGCAGGCGGGGTTGCGACAGTAGATGAATTGAGTCATCGGGTGATCGCGCCACCGGGTGATTGAGGAATTGAAGATTGAAAGCTTCAGTAGGTTGCTTCTTCTTTTCAATGGCCCGATGACCTGATCGCCCGATCACCCGATTTAGTTGCTCGATCACCCGATGACTCACTGACTCAATCACTCAATTGTCTCAACATTACCCGCGCTCTCCGTAAATCCGGCATTGCAAACCCTTCGGTAAATTTTCCATACACTTCAGAGAGCAATTGTAACGCAGCGTCACGTTTGCCTTGCCGCTTCCACAACCGGCTCAGACTCAGGGCCGCGCGGAGTTCAAAGGCTTTCGTTTGCTGCTGACGCGAAATCGCCAGCGCTCGATGAAAACACTCCTACGCCTCCCGCTCCGCCTCACTGGAGACTCGGGGCTTGAGACTAGGGGCTGGGGAAGAGGGGCCAGCCCACTGCTGTAAAGGTCATTGGGAAGAGGGTTTCACTCTTTGTTTGTTATACGCAGCTACGAGGCGGTAGACTGAGGTCTGATTTCCCCGAATCGGTATGCGTAGTACGGGGACTTTGCGCTTCTTGGGTGGGGTCTTGAGCCAGCGCTTCGTCCAGAGCGTGGCTAACAGACGCGTGAGCTGTACCCGGAGGGCTTCTTCCGTGGGCAACACGGGGAATAGGGACTCGAC
>VGTJ01000258.1 GCA_016874775.1 Deltaproteobacteria bacterium | reverse complement strand
GCGCTTGGAGGTGGTGCGCCGTTCGGCAGACGCCAAAGGCTTTACCGTGTTGCCCCGCCGCTGGGTGGTGGAGCGGTCCTTCGGTTGGCTGGGGCGCTAGCGGCGCTTGTGTCGGGACTTCGAACATACCACCGTTTCCAGTGACGCTATGGTGTACTTGGCCAGTATCCGGCGCACGCTGCGGATGGTGACGACGGAAAATACGAATTAAAAAACACTTTCTTAGATCGTCATGCCTTTGGCAATTTCCGTGAGTTGCTCACCGACATGACGCTTAATCCTGGCATGGGCAAATATCTCGATATGGCAGGCAACCGTGCCGAAGCACCGAACGAAAACTATGCCCGTGAACTTCTCCAGCTTTTTTCCATCGGTCTCTATGAACTCAACCCAGACGGCACCCAGAAGCTCGATGCCCACAGGAGACCTATTCCCGCCTACAGTGAAGATACAGTCTCAGCATTCAGTCGTGCATTCACAGGCTGGACGCTTGCTCCTCCTCCACAACCAGAGATTGTCAATTACTTTGAGCCAATGCGGCCTGCTGGACCCCGTGCACATGACCAAGAGACGAAGCAGCTTCTCAATGGCGTCGTTTTGCCAGCAGGTCAAAATGCCCAAACAGATCTTCAGCACGCCCTCGACAACGTTTTTCAACATCCAAATGTCGCCCCATTTATCAGCAAGAATCTCATACAACACTTAGTGACAAGCAATCCCTCGCCAGCTTACGTTGGTCGCGTAGCAGCCGTCTTTGCGGGCACCAAGGGTGACATGAAGTCTATCGTCCGCGCGATTCTGCTCGATCCGGACGCACGTGAAAGCACTGGAAGTGATACACAAAGCGGGCATTTGCGTGAACCGGTATTGTGGATCACCAATCTCCTTCGGGCGTTTCGCACGACCGAAGCCACGACCGACTTTGTTCTTGGTGAACAGTTTCTTCCCCACAGTCTTCACATGAGTCAGAACCTCTTTGACTCACCTTCGGTGTTTAACTTCTTCCCACCAGGGTATGTCATTCCTGGCGAGAACATCAAAGGGCCAGAGTTTGCTATTTACTCTACTTCGACGGCCCTGGCACGGACGAATTTCGCTTATGCTGTCGTGTATCAGACGATGCCGACAAACGCGTTTCGACCGAAAGGCACGTGGCTCGATCTGTCCCCATTTGAACCACTCGCTACTGATCTCCCGCGACTCATGGAAACGCTGAACCTCTTGCTGCTACACGGCACCATGTCTGCGCAGATGCAGAGCGTCATTGAGACTGCAGTGTCAGAAATTCCAGTGGCGAATCGTCTGGGCCGTGTGCGAGAGGCGGTGTACCTTATCGTCACCTCTCCCCAATATCTGATTGCGAGGTAACCCCATGCATCAAACACGTCGTGCGTTTCTTCGGACTCTTGCCTGTGGCGCTATCGGTAGCGCTGCAGTGGTAAGCGGAACAGCGCGTTTGTTCCAAGCACAGGCATTAGCCGCTTCTGGTGCCCCCACCGACTATAAAGCGCTGGTCTGCGTATTCTTGTTCGGCGGCAACGATTCGAACAATACCGTCGTCCCTCTTGACGATTATGTCGGCTACGCCGCAGTACGGGGTGAACTTGCCTTACCCCAAGCCTCGCTCTTACCGATCAAGCCACCGAGTGATGGACGCAATTTCGGTCTGCATCCAAGCCTCACACGACTGCATGAATTGTGGCAACAAGGCAAAGTCGGAGTCATTGCCAATGTCGGGACACTTATCGAACCACTGACACGCGATGCGTACCACGCACATCCAGAACTCCGCCCGGTACAACTCTTCTCTCACCCAGATCAACAACGAGGCTGGCAAACTGCCTTTGCCACTGGCCCCATCAGCAGCGGATGGGGTGGGCGCGTTGCAGACGTATATCAGACCTCTCACACTGTGTTTCCGACAACGACGTCTATTGATCGCCTCTCGCTCTTTGCCACTGGTAACGCAACGAGTCCACTGGTAGTGCCATCCGCACCAACTCCACTCAATCAAACCTTAGTCCTGAAACATAAAGGAGACACCGCTGACGGCAGTGCGTTACGCACCTTACTCGACCTTGCTAGCAGCGAGGGCTCGCCCACACTGGTGCGCGCAGCCGCACCGATCAATGCCCGAGCGATTGAGAACAGCCTTGCCCTTAATGTTGACCCAACCATCAACACCCAGTTTCCTGACACAAGCCTCGCCAATGCCCTCAAACAGGCCGCAAAACTCATCGCCTTTGGCCGATCGATCAATCTATCGCGCCAGATCTTTTTCTGCTCGCTGGGTGGGTTCGATACTCATGGGAACCAGGGGCGAGAAACGGGGACCCAAGCGACACTGCTTCAAACAGTGAGTGATGCAATGGGTGCGTTTTATGATGCAACGGTCGAGTTGGGCGTCGCGTCGCAGGTCACGACATTCACGATGTCCGATTTTAGTCGCACATTCAAATCTGCAGGGTCAGGAGCTGGTGTTGGCAGCGATCACGCCTGGGGCAGTCATCAGTTTGTCATGGGCGATAGCGTCAAAGGCGGGGATTTCTACGGTCGCTTTCCGACGCTGGCGCTCAATAGCCCAGATGACATAGACGAAGGTCCTACTGCCCGGGGCCGATGGATTCCCACGATGTCGGTTGATCAATTCGGTGCGACTCTTGCGACGTGGTTTGGCGTGTCGACGAGTGACCTAGCTCACGTATTCCCGCATATCGGGAAATTCGACACGGTGAACCTCGGGTTCATGTTGTAAAGACAAAGTAGTCAGCATTCAGTAGTCAGTAGGGCAAGTCACTAAAAATGCAGAATGAAGAGTAAGCACAAAGTTTCCTTGTCTTCAATTCTTCATTTTGCATTTGCCTCACCATGCTGGCTACTCGTTCCCACTTCCCCATTTATCCCCTCCCTATGGCTTTCCCCCTACTGCCGAAAGCCTATCCACCTTTCCCTTGCGTTTCCCTGGTGCAAAGGAGTAAATAAGAAGACAAATCTCAGCAGAAGGGATGCTATGCAGACGACGGACACCTTTATAGAAGATTTACGTGTCTACATGAAGAAAGAAGATGAAAAGCCACTTCTTGGGCCGAGCTTCTATACAGCGGTTCTCGAAGGAACAATGTAAAATGAAGAAGGAACAAGCAGATCGTCTTTATAGTTTTTCATTTTTCATTCTCCATTCTTCATTTGTCTGAGTTAGGAGGGGTAACCATGTATGATTTAATTATTGAGAATGCTCGGATTGTTGACGGTACTGGCAAGCCGAGTTTTTATGGCAATGTCGCGGTAAAAGATGGCATGATCGCTGCGGTTGGCAAAGGCAACGGTGAAGCCGCAACCAAGAAGATCAATGCCGATGGTTTGGTGCTGTCACCTGGGTTTATCGATCCCCATACCCACTATGACGCACAGGTCGCGTGGGACCCGTTGCTCACCTCATCGTCATGGCACGGTATTACAACCGTCGTCATGGGGAACTGTGGCGTGGGCGTCGCACCAGTCCGCCCCAAAACCCGCGATATCGTCATGTGGGATCTCGTGAACGTCGAAGCCATTCCCTTCGATGTCATGCAACGCGGTATCAACTGGCAATGGGAAACACATGCTGAGTACCTTGATGCATTGCAGAAGGCCGGTCTAGGAATTAACGTTGCCTCGTTAGCTGCACTGACGCCGCTTCGTCACTACGTGATCGGTGAGGAGTCATTCGATCGCGCTGCCAACGAAAAAGAGATCGCCGATATGCAACGCGTCTTTCGCGATGCCATTCGTGCTGGTGCGTTTGGCCTCACGAGCACGATCCTCAACAACCATATTGGCTACGAAGGCCGCCCGCTTGCCTGCCGACAAGCGAGTCGCGCTGAACTCTCAGCCCTGTGCCAGGTACTGCGGGAAGAAGGTCGTGGCACGATTGAAATCGCGCTGACTGGCACGAACGTTGGCCAAGTCTCCGATGATGAATATGATCTGTTGAAATTTCTGGTTGATGAAAGCCAACGACCAGTGACATTCCTGGCATTGTTCAATAAGCCCGGCAAGCCGGATTCGTATTTGAATGCGGTTGAAAAAGTGAAACCGATTTTGGGCTGGAACAAAGCTGTACCACAGGTCACTTGTCGTCCGCTGCGTGTCCAGTTCAACATGAAGAATCCGTTCATCTTCGCTATTTTCTCGACATGGCATCAAGTCTTCAACAAGCCAGTTGAAGAGCAGATGAAAATCTACGGTGACCCAGAATTCCGCAAGGCGTTCCGCGAAGAGATGGATCGGCGACGCATTTTTGCTGGTCAGTGGGGGCGCATGACTATCATCGATGGCAAGAGTCCAGAAATTCAGGCGCATGTCCAGAGCAAGAAGACCGTCGCGCAGATTGCCCGTGATCAGGGCAAAGAGCCGATGGAAGCGTTCCTCGATCTCGCCATTGCCGATAAGCTCGAACTGCTCTTCGACCTGCAAGCATTCAATTTCGAGCCAGAAGGCGTCAAGAATCTTGTTAGCGACCCACGCTTCTTGATTGGTCTCTCTGATGGTGGTGCGCATGTCGACATGTTGTGTGACGTTGGTTACGCGACCTACTTGCTGGGACGCTGGGTGCGTGAAAACCAGGTGCTCTCATTAGAAGAAGGCGTGCGTCGTCTCACGTCCGTGCCAGCCGATCTCTTCGGTATCCCCAAGCGAGGTCGCATTGCACAGGGGCTTGCTGCAGATCTCACACTGTTTGATCCTGCAACAGTTGACGCCAAAGACCCAGAGTATGTGTGGGATCTCCCTGGCGGTGGCAAACGCTTTATCGCCAAGTCCACCGGCATCAAGACGACAATCGTCGGTGGCCAGGTACTCTACCAGGATGATCAGTATCAGGGTGGATTGCCAGGGAAAGTGCTGCGTAGTTACGACGCGTAAAAATTAGTCATCAGTAGTCAGCATTCAGTAGTCAGTAGAGAAGCTCAGGAAGCTATGCTGGCTACTGACTACTGGCTACTGACTACTACTTCCCGCCTTCGACAATAATATTTTCCCGTGTGAACAGAATCGCCATTTGGCTGGAGTGGTTGGTTGCGCTCTGGCGAGCGGTCTGCCCTTCTTGCAGGGTAAAGACACGCTCCAGGTCTTCTTTGGTCTCAAACCACACTTCGGCCATACCATCGAATGGTTGGTCGGCGGTGGTTGCCAGATTGACGACATGCCGCTTGAGTCCTGGGAAGCGTTTCACATAGGTCGTGTGTTCCTTTAACCACCAATTGTGAAAATCTTCGAGGCTCATGCCCTCAGGCCGCTTCAACAAACCGATGAGCTTGTACATCGTCTCCCCCTGCATTCACATATTCGAAGCTTTTGCGAGTGGCGTATAGATTTCGACACGATCCCGGCCATTGCGCTTGGCTGCATAGAGCGCTTGGTCCGCTTGTTCGAGAATTTCTTCTAACGACTGCGGTCGGTCGTGATCCATACTTGACGCGCCGAAACTGACTGTCACGTGTACCGAGCCAGAGGGCTGCTTGAACATCAGACTGCGAACCGCAGCGCCTAATCGCTCGGCAACCTTATGCGCTTCGTTGAGTTCCGTTTCTGGCAAGAGAATGGCGAACTCTTCACCGCCATGCCGCGCACAGAGGTCACTCGTCCGACAATAAGCTACCACGGCCAGAGGCCGTGGTATTAAGAAGGCCCCTCCGAAGGGGCCGAGCACATTCCGAAGCCCCCGCTGGGGGCGGTAACTCTTAGGAAGGCCCCGCTGGGGCCTCTATACGGTTAC
>VGTJ01000257.1 GCA_016874775.1 Deltaproteobacteria bacterium | reverse complement strand
CTGCGTCAACGCACCCTTCGCCACCTCAAACGGACCGCCGCCCGGTTGGGGTTCACGCTCCTCCCCCAGCCCGTCTCGGCCTGAGAGTGTGTTTCTGAGCAGTGCAGCGCGGAATCCCTCCGAGAGACCCTTCGTTGCACTCAGGGTGACAGCGCGAGTGTACCAATCTTTCATGGTCCGATTTAGTCCGCAACCGGTGCTTCCTTGTGAGTCGTGGCACTTGCAGATAACTCAGGGGTTGCGGAACGGGTGTACATGTAGCACAGCACGGTCGTCAGCGCGCACAGTAACCCACCGCCGTAGAAAGTACTGGCAATGCCGAAATGGTCCGCAATGAAGCCGAACAACAAAGGACACACCGTCATGCCAAAACTGTGCACGGTGAGGAGGAAACTCATTACCGTGCCCATACCGAGACCACGAGCATTCTCCATCGCCAGTGCCGTGTGTGCCGGAAACGCAACGCCTGTCGCTGCGCCCGTGAACACGCTCAGGACCAACAGATGCCAGAAGCTGGTCGCCAACGGAAACGCACTAAAGGCGATGGCGCTGATGATGCCGCCAACGGCAATCAGGTTGGCTTTACTCATGCGGTCGGCGAGCCGACCAAAGGGAGCTTGCAGGACAGTACTGACGAGCACGTTTAGAGAAATAAGCGCACCGATCTGCGACGTCTTCAGCGGGAGCATGTGGGCCGCCAGCAACGGCACAAAGACCCAGGTGATGGTGCTGGCGAATGCATAACCCAGGCGATAGAAGGAGACGCCGAGCACGGGTCGACACGAGAACACTTCACGCAACGGCGGCGATATCGTGTTCCCTGTCGTTCTGTTTTTTGGTGGGTCGGGTAACCAGAAGAACATCACCACGAAAGCCAGTACGCTCAAAACGCCGAGCGCGATGAAGCTTGCCTCCATGTTCCACAGATCCTTAATCACGCCACCAAGGATCGGTCCGCCCGCAACCCCGCCAAGAAAGGCCGTATTGATGTATCCAGAGTATGCGCCCTCCTTCCCCTTCGGCGTGAGGTCACCGACGTACGCCATGGTCACTGGTTGTACCATCGCTGTCGCTACACCCTGCACGGCCATGACAAGAAGGAGGAGCAACATACTGTTCGCAAGCAGAAACGCGACTGAGGAGATAGCGTAGAAAAGCACGCCGACCAGTAAAAACGCACGACGGCCCATGCGGTCCGATGCCGGACCAATCAAAGGTAGCAGGAACGTGCGTGGCGCAGAATGAGCACTAAACAGCACTCCTGCGCCGATACTGGCGGCACCAAACTGCTGCGCATAGAGCGGTACGAAGGGCATGACGACGCCGTTGCCAAGCATGGTGCAGAAGATGGCCACGGCGAGTACGAATAATGGATTCATAGGCAGTCAATAGCAGTCTGGTCACACTTTGCGCACGACCTCACTGCTGGTTTTCCTTACGACCGGGCTTGCTGGTCCCCGCCCAACCGGTGTGTGAGACATCAAATGTCACACCATCTGGTCCACTGTAGCGGACTTCGGCGTTGCCGTGGCCCGCGGGCCCGGCAATGAGGTTCAGCGCGTGGTTGATGTCCTCGCGTGGGCTGCCGCCCGCTGCGGCTATTTTGGTGGCGATCTCTTCTAGACTCTCAACCTGAAAGCCAATGTGATGAATACCCGTCCACTCTTTCCCGCGTTCGACACCAGCCACCTCGTCGTTCTTGAAATGGAGAATGGCAAGGTTAATGTCACCATCGGTTAAGAAATAGCCGGATACCGCCGGGATGTTGATCTTGGCAACCTGAGTTAAGCCAAAGCTATCGATGTAAAACTTTGCCGTCGCGTCTTGGTCTTGGGTCGCGATCGCAATATGTTTGATCTTTGCCATCGGAATAGTCTCCTTTTACGCAAGTTCCTTGCGCAACACCGGCAGCACTTCCTTCCCCATCAGCTCGATGCTGCGCATGGTCAGATCATGCGGCAGTCCGCCGTACTGGGCCTCGAAGATCATGTGGCCAATGCCGAGGCGTTTGATGATCTCCTTCAAACGCTGGGTGACCGTTTTCGGGGTGCCGACTACAAAGCCGCCAGCTTCTTGCAAGTCGTCGATCGACATTTGGAACACCGGCTTATGCTTCTTGGGGCCGGAGCCTTCCGAGAGAATGGACGCGGTACCGCGGGTGGTCATACCAAGGGGCATGTAATAGTGCATGGGTCCTTTCAGCGAGGTTTGCGTACGCCACAAGTAATGCTCGAACGACTTACGCGCATCGGCTTCTGTATCCGCCACAAACAAACCAGTCATATAGCCCAAGTTCTGCGCTGTTGGGGTATACCCGCTCTTCTGCGCGGTTTCGCGGTACAAATCAAACCATTGCTCAGCCATATCCATTGGTGCCAGAAACGACACATACGGGTAGCCATGCTGGGCAGCCCATTTGATCGATTCGGTGCTGCCAATGCCAGGAATCCAAATTGGGGGATAAGGTTTCTGCAACGGGAAGATCCACGGGTTCACATAGCGGAAGTGAAAATGTTTGCCCTCCCAACGGAACGGCCCTGGTTCCGTCCACGTCTTAATGATGAGGTCATGAGACTCCTGGAAGCGCTCGCGGTTCAAGCCGGGATTGAGGTTCATGGAAAATTGCTCGATACCAATGCCGCGGACGAAGCCTGAAATCAGACGACCTTCAGACATGAGATCGAGCATCGCTACTTCTTCGGCCAGCCGAACGGGATTTTCCCACAAGGCAATGACATTGCCGAGCAACAGAATCTTGCATGTCTTGGTCCGCTGAATGAGCGCGGCGGCACTCAGGTTTGCGGCCATGTGCATGCAGGTAGGCGTGTTGTGGTGTTCATTGACCATCAGCCCATCGAACCCCGCGGTCTCCGCGTAGGCATATTCATCGAGATAACGCTTGTAGAGTTGCGTCCCTTTTTCCGGATTGAAGTATTTGTTGGGGTAGGTGAGACGAATCGACGGATACTGATCCAGTTCCGGCGTCTCTGGATATGGCATTTCACTGAAATAATAGTAGTCGATCATGAATCCCTCCGTGTGCGCCTGCAGTCGGCTCAGTCTCAGAGCCCTGCTGGTATGTTGCAACTTGTGGTTATGACTTTGCCAGGAACTGTTCTACGATGGCAACGAACTCGGCTGGCCGCTCCAGTTGTGGAGTATGGCCACAACGATCTATCACTTTCAGTTCGGCACCAGCGATAGCGTTACGGTATGCTTCGCCATGCGCGAGTGGGACGAGGCCGTCTTGTTTGCCCCACACAATCAATGTCGGCGACTTCACGCGTCGCAGGCGGTGGACTAACTTGGAGTTATGCATATACGGCTTCCAACCTACCAATTGTGCCATGATCTGGCTATTGTCGCGTAACTCAATCTCTTCTGGCGTGGGTTTTGCAGGAAACAGTTTCTCACGCTCGCTGACCTGATTGATGTCATAAAAGATCAGGGGCGCGGCCTCTTGAGGTGACAAGAGAAAGATATCAGCGATGTCCGCGCCTTCGACTTTCAACCCTACGGCATTGACCAGTATGAGTTTGGAGACGCGTTCAGGGCACGTTGCGGCCAATTCTGCCGCGAGCCAACCGCCCATAGAGAAGCCGATCACCGGCACTTGGCGGAGGTTAAATCGGTCGAGGAAGTCCATATAGAAATCAACCATGTCGGACATGGAGTCGAACCACGACGGGCGCGCCGATTTCCCAAAACCTGGATGGGTCGGAAGGTACAAGTCGTAATGCTGAGCGAGCATGTCGTGAAACTGTAACCACCCCGGATTGCCGCCGGCACCGTGCAGTAACAGGAGCGGATTCCCGTTGCCGCCGCGGACCAATTGGACCTGCGCGCCACTGAATTCAATAAACTGTTCGCGAGATTCCCCCATGCGTCCTCCTTGTATGCGTATAATGGCTTACGGACTAATGCAGAGCGCTGCCCGAACACCGCCCGGATCATTCCACGGTCACCGGTATGCTGTCAATTCGTCGAACAATCGCACCAGTTATCAAAACAGACGGTGATAGCGCACTATTCTCCCCCATCAAACCTCAAGCAATTCGTACACTGTAGGCCGTGCGCTGGGCGCACGATGAACCCGCGGACACTGAGTCCGTGGGCATGGCGCACGCTACGCTTGCTCCCGCGACATCTACATCGAACCACAGAACATTCGTACACTTTACGCGCGAGCCCTGCGGACGTGTCATTCTGAGCGGAGCGAAGAATCCTGCGGAGAGACCCTTCGTTTCACTCAGGGTGACAACGTTGGTGTGACTGCCCTTTGTAGTTTGATGTTGCCGACGAGTCACTGCGCCATGTAGCCACCATCGACCGGCATGGCGTGACCCGTCATGTACGACGCGCGATCAGAACACAGCCAGGCAACTGCCTCGCCGATTTCTTCTGGTTGCCCGATACGCTTCATGGGCTCTGATCGAGCATAGCGTTCTTCGAGATCCGGCTTCTTGGCGAACGCGCTGGTAAGCATGGGCGTATAGATCGGAGCCGGGCAGACCGCGTTAATCCTGATGCCGTGGCGCGCGTACTCCAACGCTGCTGCTTTGGTAATTCCCGCGACACCATGTTTCGCAGCAGTATAGGCAGGGACGCGGATCGCACCGGTTAAGCCCATGATTGACGAGGTGTTCACGATCACGCCGCTGCTTTGCTTGAGCATTTGGATAATCTCCGCCTTCATGCATAGCCACACGCCGGTCAAGTTGACTGCCAGCACGCGATTCCACTCATCTTCTGTATATTCATGCGTGAGGGCACCTCTGCCGCCAATACCAGCGTTGTTGAAGGCGCAATCGAGGCGTCCATAGGTAGAAACAGTCTTCGCTACCATTTCGTCCACCTCCCCTGACTTCGATACATCTGTTTTGATAAATATTGCCTCTGCTCCAGCGGCTCTGACAATCTGCAATGTTTCCTGGCCACCGTGTTCCACGACATCAGCCAGCACCAAGCGCGCACCTTCACGTGCGAAAATGTTCGCGGTCGCGCGACCGATGCCAGAGCTTGCACCGGTAATCAGGCTCACTTTACCATCGAGTATTCCCGCCATTGATCTTCTCCTTTTCCTCTCGGTTATCGTCTGTGCCGAAGCCTATATCGCCAAGAAAGAGTAGCTCGTCAACCATTGCAGCATTGAGCTGGAATGGACATACTACGGTGGTCAGCAATGTCGCTCTCGATGATAGGCAAAGGAGGGATTGATCATGAAAACGATCGAACAGCAAGTGCAGGAACTCACCGACCGTGAGGAGATCAAAGAGCTGACCGCACGATACGCGCACAGTGTGGCGCGCGGGGAAGGTGCGTCCGTCGCCGCACTGTTTACGGACGATGGAACTTTTATCAATCGCTTTCCGGGTCAACCCGTCACTGAAGTGCATGGTCAAGAGGACCTCAACAAATTCTATGGGGCAATTCAACGCAATACCGCATTGCCATGTATTCACAATCATCTGATTACACTTAATGGTAATGAGGCGACGGGAACCTGTACGATCGAAGTGCGCATCAATCGCAAGGGTCAAAGTATGATTGGCTCAGGTTACTATGAAGACCGCTTCCGTCGCGAGAATGGCCGTTGGAAGTTTGTCCTGCGCGATTGCACCTTCTTTCACTTCGTGCCCATTCAGCAAGGTTGGGCGGAGGGAGCGAAGTCATGAATCGGAAGGTATAAGGCGGTGGCAGGAAACAACTTACCGCAATAGTGATTGACCGGAGTGGAGAGCCTCTGCACAAGAGCAGGGATGAGAGACGAGACCATTGTGTGCTGGCTTCGGTCTAAGTATCGAAGTCTGGTCGAAGAGCTGGATGAACGCGGGCGAC
>VGTJ01000256.1 GCA_016874775.1 Deltaproteobacteria bacterium | reverse complement strand
GCGAGAGGCCGGGGGAAAGAAGCTCTTCAATTGTGTCCATTCGGTCATGGTCAGGTCCGTTGGATAAACTCGCGGCAGTGTATTCATCCCTCAAGCTTACCAATCCCTTTTTCAAAACACTCTCTTACTTTCAGCGTGTCCGTGAGAGAAGTTGCCGCTTCCGGTAGACTTCGCGGCGGTGGCCGATCTTCACCACCACTCGTTCGCGCTTCGTCACGACACGAGTGAGGGAATGGGAGAAGGTCTCTGAACGCTTTTGTGTAGCTGAGCGGGCCATAGGGTTATCTCTCTGTATTTCTGTGTCTCTCTGTATACCACACAGGATATGAAGCAGGAAAGGGAACTCTCGTTATCACTAGGTCTTCTTTGGTGAGCCAAAATTTTTGCTTGATTTGCACTGTCACCCACTGTATAGTTTTGTAAATTTTGATGTCGCTCAGTAGCTCAGCGTGAGTGTTGGAAAAACCAAGCTCGCGCTCTCGGGAGTTATTGAGTCCAGCATTTTGGTAAATCGTCAACGGGTATTGGAACAACCAGGCCCGGTATCTCCTTGTGAGGTGCCGGGCTTTTTTTTTGGCTTGGAGGGAATATGGAAAATTTAGACACGGCAAAAACTCTGGCAAACTTCCTTGGTGTCTCCGTCGCAAAGATTCGTAAAGATACACGACTAACAGACCTGCCTCGTGTGCGGATCGGGCGCACAGTTCGATACGATCGGTCAGAAGTGCTCACGTGGCTGCGCGAGAAAAACGGAGAGAGATGACAAAGAACGGGGGTGCAAATTGATCACAGCAAGTGACTCGCCCTCTATGCGCTCTGCTTATAATACGCTTTCTCAGCGTCGCAAAGAGTTACAAGCGCAAAAGGCAAACTGCAAAGACGATCTGGCACAGTTTGCTCTCGATCCAGGGTTTTATAAAGACGAGGATATTAGCGAAATTCGGGAACGCTATCGCACCGTGAATGCAGAACTTGACCGCGTCACACGAGAAGAAGCATCCCTCCTTGCCGATCACCCGTGGTTACAGAAAGATTTAGAGCGTGAATTTTCGATGTTTTCCGGCAACGGGAATGAGCAAACCGAAAAGGGCGAAACGAGTGAAGTAACTGATGGTGCTATATCGTGGCCCGAGCCCATAGAGCTACCTTCTCAACTGCTACCAGTCCCTTCTTTTGCTGAAGTTCTTCTTCCCGAACCTCTCCGCCCGTGGCTCAGCGATATTGCAGAGCGATTACAATGCGCCCTCGATTTCCCAGCCGTGGGCGCACTCGGGGCACTGGCGGGCGTTGTCGGGAGAAAAGTCGGAATCAGACCCAAGCGTCATGATGATTGGCTTGTGGTCCCGAATCTGTGGGGAGCAATCATCGGTCGTCCAGGCATTATGAAGACACCGGCTCTCACAGAAGTGTTCAAACCACTTCACCGCCTCCAGTTACAAGCGCGCGAACGTCACGAGCAGGACATACGAGCATGGGAAGCGACACAGCTCGTTACTAAGCTCGCACGAGAGGATACCGAAAAGAAAATCAAGGCGGCGCTCAAAACCGGCGACCGTGAAAGCGCATGTCGTCTTGCTCAGGAGGCAATTGCTCCTGAGCAAAGCACTCAACCTTTTCTTCCCCGTTATCTAGTCAACGATAGTACGGTCGAAAAACTCGGTGTGATCTTGAACGAAAACCCACATGGCATCGTGCTTTTCCGCGACGAACTGACGGGGTGGTTGCGTACTCTGGACCGCGACGGACATGAGAACGATAGAGCTTTTTATCTCGAAGCCTGGGATGGGAGAGGCTCATATATCTACGATCGCATTGGTCGTGGGACACTTTTCATTGCGTCCACCTGTGTTTCCATTTTTGGCGGGATTCAACCAGGACCTCTCGCTGCGTACCTTCGATCTGCGGTGAACGGTGGTAGTAGTGGGGATGACGGGCTGATTCAGCGATTTCAACTCCTCGTGTACCCTGATGAGCCAAGTAGTTGGAGGAACGTTGACCGTTGGCCCAATAGTGAAGCGAAGGAGCGTGCGTTTAAGCTGTTCGAGAAGCTCGATACGATAGACCTGCCTGCTCACGGAATTCCCCTCCTTGAGGGAGAGACGATTCCTTCTCTGCACTTCACACCACGGGCTCAGGGAGTGTTTGACGAATGGCGTGGCGATCTGGAGCAAAAACTGCGCTCCCGTGAGAATCATCCGGCTTTAGAAGCGCACTTGTCCAAGTATCGAAGCCTGATGCCCTCACTAGCCCTCCTCTTTCACTTGCTCGACCTCCTTGATGGAAGAGCAGAAGGCGCGGTCTCGGAGTCAGCGGCAAGACTGGCTGCCGGATGGTGCGACTTTTTCGAGGCTCATGCGCGAAGGGTCTACCAAGCCCTAGCCCGACATGCCCTTTTCGCAGCACGGAAACTCGCTGAACGAATCCAGGCGAAGGATTTACCGAACCCCTTCACCTCAGGAACAGTACTACGCAAAGGCTGGGCAGGATTAGCGACACTGGACGAGGCACGTGACGCTGTTCTCCTCCTTGAAGAACTCCACTGGGTACGCCTGGAAAAAGGCACTCCCGGAGAACAGGGCGGGCGACCACGGTTACGCTATCGGATCAACCCTCAATTGGGGCAAAAAGGGGAGGCAGAATGAAGTACTTGAACGCGCTACTACGAGAAGCAAAAAATCCTCCCCATACCTACAGTAAGGAACCGACAAAACCGACAAAACCGGTTTCGTCGGTTTTGTCGGGTTCGAGTCCTAGAGATGTGGGGAAAAAATCAGTGGCCAAGACTGGACAAGACCGCCCCTTCCTCCCTCACCCGTTAGGGCAAGAAGACGCCCCTAACCCTTACGTGGCATGGGACAGTTTGCTTTGCTGGCTCATCGAACACCATCCCGACCATTTCAGCGCGCTCTACGATGCTGAGGATGTACTTCACGCATTAGAGGCCCAAGGGGTGACGAGCGGGGCTGAATATGAGGGTGCCTGTCAGGAATTGTTCACCCGCTTTGAACGGTCACGACGACTGAAACTCAGCCAGGGATTCAAAATCTGGCTACAGTAAGGAGCACCAATGCACGAACAAGAACTTTGTCAATTCGATTTCACCGACCGCAACCAATGTGAGATTGCCTGTCGTGTCCACGGCGAACGCGAAGTGCTCAAGCCAACGACTCGTGAGGCCGTGCTCAATGAACTACTGAAAGCGGGCAAATGGGCGGGACCGAACCCTTCGTGTTCAGAAACCGCACCGGTTGTGCCCTCCGCCTCGCTCCCGACTCCTGTCTCTTCTTCCTATGACGTAGTGGAATATCACACCCCTGATGGGCAGACCGTCTCGCTTTCTGCGACGCTATTCCGCAACATGATCTGCCCTGAGGCGAATATCAATCAAAGTCACTATATGTTACTCTGGTGTGCGCACAACGGGATTGATCCTTTTGCCCATGAGGCACACTTCATGGTCGTCGCCGGCAGGCCCGTCATCATGGTGAGCAAAGACGCCTGGTTTCGCCGAATGGAACGGCATCCGAGCTTCGTCAGCCATGACAGTGGCCTCATTGTGGAAGCCGCGCTGCAAACGATCAAGGAGGCGCTGGTTGGTGGCTTCGATCACTACCTCATCAGTGATGTATTGCGGCAAAAGTTGCTCACCGACTTCGCAGCAGGCAACGTCTCAGAGCCCACAGGCATCGCTGCCCGATTGACCGTGCGCAAGCGGGGGCAGTACGTGGGACAGGATACGCTGCTTGGTGGTTGGGCTGAGATTCAACGCTCAGACCGCCCTCATCCCTATCTCTTCCAGATTGATAAGAAGGGCTGGGAAACTCGCAAGCGGGAAGGGGGAGAGAGTCACTTCTGAATCGACAAGCCTGGGTTCATGGTCTGGAAAGCCTCGTTGAAGAATTGCTGTCGATTGGCATTTCCCGAACTCTCAGGACTTATTGCGCAGCCTGAAGCCGGGGATGATTGCGCAGCCTCCCTCGCTGATGCCAAGCTGACCGCTCTGAACAGCTTAGCCCAGAAGCGACGACTCTTCGCTGTGGGGCGTGATGTCCCACCGCCCCTTGGTCCCCTTGGCTATGGACAGTTGCATGCCCTTGCTGAAGCGCTCTACGAGGGGCGTATTAGTGAACTCACGATGAGCGAGATGTCCGCCTTGATTGACCGGGTAGAGTTAGCGGCTGGGGGTGATCCACACACCCTGAGCGAACTACTGCGTTTTCTGGACCAAAATGATCACCGATTCTGATGCAACGTGATCATCGATTCTGATGCAAGTTGATCAGTGATTCTGGTTCAACGTGATCAGTAAGACACCGAAACCAGAATGGGTGATCAAGTTCAAGAATGGGTGATCAGGTTCAAGAATTGTCTCTGACAACGAGCGCTGGCAAATCCGCATCGCGCTTTCCATCCTACCTCATTTGTTGTGAGGAGGAGGAAAGATGGCGAATCCAAGGATTTCCATGCGCAAGATCAAAGACGTTTTACGTTTACGCCATACGGCTAAGCTGACGAATCGCCAGATTGCGGCGAGCTTACACATTGCGTACGGCACCGTCGTCGGGTATTTCCGCCGGGCGGAGTAAGCGGGGCTGAGGTGGCCCTTACCCGAGGGCATGAGCGAAGAGGAACTGGAACAGCGACTCTTTGGCTCGCGGGGCCCGCAGGACCGAGTGACGCGGACCGCCCCAGACTTTGCCACCCTTCATCAGGAGTTGCAGCGCAAAGGGGTGACCCTGCAATTGCTGTGGGAAGAGTATCAAACGAGTAGTGCCGGTCCACACTACAGCTATCCGCAGTTCTGTGCTCGGTATCGCACGTGGCGACAGACGCTCAAACGCAGTCTGCGCCAGGTGCACCACGCTGGCGAGAAACTCTTTGTCGATTATTGTGGCCCCACCGTGCCCGTCATTGATGGACTCACGGGGGCCGTACGGTCAGCTCAGATCTTCGTCGCGGTTCTCGGCGCATCCAATTACACGTATGCGGAAGCCACCTGGACCCAGAGCTTACCCGACTGGATCGGCTCGCATGTGCGGACGCTGACGTTTTTTGGGGGCGTCCCGCAGTTGGTTATTCCGGACAATCTGAAAGCGGGGGTCGCCAAAGCGTGTCGCTACGAACCCGAACTCAACCCCACCTACGCAGAATGGGCGCGGCATTACAACACCGTTGTCTTGCCAGCGCGTCCCTATAAACCGAAAGACAAAGCCAAAGTGGAAGTCGGCGTGCAGATTGTCGAACGCTGGATTTTAGCGCAGCTGCGCCATCAGCAATTCTTCAGTTTAGCTGAGCTCAATACCGCGATTACCGCGTTGCTTACGACCCTCAACCAGCGGCCCTTCAAGAAACTTCCAGGCTCACGTCACTCGCAGTTTCTCACGCATGAACAACCGGCACTCCAACCTCTGCCCGCTACTCCCTATGAGTATGCGGAATGGCGCCAGGCACGCGTGCATCTCGATTATCATCTCGAAGTTGAGGGGCATTTCTACAGTGTCCCCCATCGCTTCGTACGCCAAGCCATGGACGTGCGCCTCACCGTCACGACCGTCGAAATCTTCCATAAAAGCGAACGCATCGCGACCCATCGACGGAGTTCGCGCAAAGGGAGTCATACCACGCTGGCTGAACATATGCCCAAAGCTCACCAACGCCATCTGGAATGGACTCCGGGGCGGTTTCTGAATTGGGCACAGACGATTGGAGCAGCTACGCGCACGTTGGTGCAACATCTGCTCGAACACCATGCTCATCCCGAACAAGGCTATCGCAGCTGTTTGGGCTTACTGCAACTGGCCAAACGCTATAGCGCCCCTCGCTTGGAAGCGGCGTGTCAGAAAGCGATCG
>VGTJ01000255.1 GCA_016874775.1 Deltaproteobacteria bacterium | reverse complement strand
TCCACTACACCCGAAGTGATTCGAGACGCACTGGCGACGGTTTCTACCACACAAGTCCGGCAGTGGTGCCAGCAGCACCTGGGGCCGTCGCTCCAGGCCCAACGCCAACAGGCCTTCCGCCAGCTCACGCTAGCGGAAGAAAAGCAGGTCCACTTTCAACAGGCAGCGTGAGGCGTCTTTGCACCAGGCCAGCCCGATACGCGAAAGCTGGCATTCGAACTCGCGGTGGCTGCGTGTGCCGCCGATGGACCGGTCAGTGAAGCTGAGCAAGTGTTTCTCGAAGGACTGCAAGCTCAGTTGCAGGTCAGCGCGCTCGACGCAAAGGCCGTGCGGGCGGACGCTGAGGTGGTAACGACGACCCCAATAGTGATTGGTCCGACTCCGGCAAGTTCCCAGATGGCGCAGCCGGATGAACTCGATAAGGCCATCACCGATATGGCAATTCTTGCGGGTGCGCTGGAACTCTTGCCTTCAGCGTTGTCGACCATGGCGATTATCCCGTTGCAACTTAAACTCGTCTATCGCGTTGGTCAGAAGTATGGTTTTCAGCTTGACCAGAACTATGCCAAGGATTTCCTTGCGACATTGGGAGTGGGCGTGACCTCACAGTTTCTGGAAGGAGCGGCGTCGAAAATTCTCGGTGGCTTATTTGGTGGGCTGGGACGACAAGCGGCGAGTTCCGGCATGTCCTTCGCGACGACCTACGCGCTGGGACAGGTAGCGAAGCAATACTACGCCGCCGGGCGCAAGCTCGATACCGCGGAACTGAAGCAGACCTTTGCGAGGTTGCTAGAAGAGGCCAAGACTAAGAAAGACCAGTATGCGCAACAGATCCAGCGGAAAGTCCAGGACGTGAAAAACTCGAATCTGGCTTCGCTGATCAAACAGCAGTGAGTGCTGGAACCGAGGAGAAGGAGTCGCGTTTCGTGCATGGGTGTTTATGAAATCTTGACGGTGGCGTCGCTAACGATGGGGCTGTTCGCATTCTGTTGTTCGCAACTTGTGAGCACGATCATATTACGTAAGCGTTTTATGTCCGCCGCGCCGCGCTCCGCTTTGCAGGACCGATTGCACCTTGCGCTGTACCTCACGCTCGCGATCTGTGGCGGGTTGTGGGGCTATGGGTTTGTCATTTGCGTACGCCAGGTGTGGGTCGAAGTTATCAACGGCAATTGGCTGCCGATGCCTCTGTTTCTTGCAGTCTTTGCGATGGCGCTGGCTGGGCTGGTCATTGTGTCGTGGTTTTCGGTGCGGCAGCGAACAAAAGATCTAACGCGCCTAGCCACTGAGATACAGGCGCTCAGGAGTGGCAACGGTCCTATGCTTGAGGAGGTGACCGGGGCCGCGTTACCAGATACGGCCATTCGTCCGCTCACAGAAAAAGCACGACACGCCGTGTTGTATCTCGGCGCGGAGAGCTATCGAGCGACACTCGAACTGTTGCAGCGGGTGAATAACGAACCTCCACGACGGACGGAGACCTGACGGCACCTCCCACGTGTACCTCATTGGCGCACTGTTAGCAGCGCTCTACGATTTGGGTGGAGCGCTGTCCTGTACTCACAGGCTTCCGCGGTGATCAGCAGTGTCGAAAACGTTCCTGTTCGCCGTTTACAAATGCGGCATCACATTCTGAGCTAAATCCTCCAAATGCTCTATCTCATCGAACACCGGATTCAGCATCAAATGTTGCGCGCCAGCTTTCACCAATGCACCGAGCTTATCTGTCACTTCGGCGCGGCTGCCCCATAGCGAAACTTGGACAGCCATCTCAGCATTCTTGTAACGCATGGCGAACCACTCGCGTAGGCGTCGTTCAGCGCGGGCTTTGTCATTGTCGATGGCGACATACACACGCTTCGACAGCGGAAGTGTTGCCGGATCGCGTTTCAACTCGTCACAGTATTGTCGCAATAACCCAACGTGCTGCACGAAATCTGCAGAGGAAGAGCTTCCAGCGCCCATCCAACCATTAGAGTGACGCACGGCACGTTTCAGACCGATCGGTGTGCGCGCGCCGAACCATATCGGCGGGTGCGGCTTTTGAATTGGTTTGGGCTCCATCGCCACTTTCTCAAACTGCCAGTTCTCACCCTTGAAGGTTGCCAGAGGTTCGGTCCATAGGGCCTTCATAACCTGTAATCCTTCAACAAAACGGCGCGATCGTTTGCCTGTATAGGCACCAAACACCGACTCTTGCATGTGCGGACCGCCAATGCTCACACCAAGAGTGACACGTCCCTGACTGAGGTGATCGAGGGTGGCAATGCTCTTGGCCAATTGAATCGGATTGCGCAGGACCATCAATATGACCGAGCTGCCGATCCGCACCCGCGACGTGAGCGCCGCGGCGTAGTTCATCACTGCGACGGGCTCAAGAATTGGTGCATCACTGAGAATTTGTTCTTGGGTCCAGATACTGTCATAGCCAAGCTCTTCGGTGCGTTTGAGGAACTGTTGCAGAAACGGGATTTTTACTGGGCCAGTGCCATCACTTTGTGGGATCGCCATGCCACACGGGGTTCGTCCACCTGCCATAGTATCGTCTCCTTTTGTGTTTGCGTATCATTACGGCAACTGCCGCGTCATCGGTGTCAAATAGAACCACGCCTGTTGTGGAGCTCCAGAACGTTTCAACGCCGCCTGCGCATCCAGCAACAATTGTCCCACTTCGGTGTGCTTAAAAAACCACGCCTCAGCTTGTCGTGCTGCCGGTACATGGTCAGCTAAGCCTAATGCAGCTTCCTCATAGTACGCCCGTAAATCTGCGGCACACAAGGTTGGACTAGCTGGAAACCCAGCATTCTCGGGCGCAACGCCTTCGACAACATTGAGGAATCCTTGAATAGCGGCGGTGAGGTTATCGACCGAGAGCGCCTTGCCGAAGGACGTCCGACCGGTTTGTGCCACTGCCCGTTGGTAAGCGACTTTTAAGCCCAGCGCCTCATTGAAGGCTGGTGGTAAATGCGCATCAAACCCAGGTGGAAGCTGACACACCATCGCGCCAGAGACGTCGTCCGTAATCGTCTCAGGATAATCGACGAGGATCGGTGTCTGTTCTTTGGGGGTCGCAAGTAACGCGAATGCAGCGTCTAACACCGCATGCTGGTACACAGCGTCACGCGGTTTGCCCAATGGGCGACCTAGTGGGAAATCACAATACAATGCGCGTGGGGCTTTCATACGCTCGGCTTGACCCCGTACCGCTACTAGCGACACGGTCGCGAGTCCTTCTGTTTCAAACACATTGGCCAGCACACCAACGGTGCGCGTGCACAATGGTCACGCAGGGGTTAGCAGCACGACATCAACGCCGTCATCGCGTAGCAGCTTGGCTGCCGCCGGTCCGGTATCCAGTCGCATAGTCGACAAATTGTGATCATGCTGTGCGCCCATAAAGGAAATATGGCGAGCGGCAACCGAGCCAATAGTCCCGCGCTCTGCCAGTTCGCGTAAGCGATCAATCGGATAAACGACATTGAGGTCAAGCGCGAATCCACTGCGGTCGAAGTTGGGGCTGAAGTGGGCGAACCCCAACGTGCGATCTGTGCCTTCGAGAACCGTAAAACTTTCATCTCCTGGCTGCCAGTGCAGTTTACCATCGCTACGCAGGCCGGCAGTCGTGACGATAGCGACCCGCGCGTTCTTGAGTGGTGGTGGCTGCGTAAACGATGGCTGCGCGAACTCATACACCGGCACGTCATTGACACGTGCCCGAACAATTTGATCAGAACTCTGCTGATTGCTCATCTGGCTCCCCTTGTGATAGGGGTATCCTACGTTGCGCGGATAATAGCAACAGTTGCAGCTGTGAAGCAATTGCACTCAGCTCAACACGTGTATCGTAGGCCGGAATAAACGCAGGGTTTCCGGTAGAACCGTGGCGCAAAGGGAGGGACCAATGACCAACTACGCTCACCCCGAAATTCTGGTCGATACCCAATGGGTAGCCGATCATCTCAACGATCCCAAAGTCCGCATCCTTGAAATTGACATTGCCCCGACGGCCTACAATGCCGGTCATATTCCAGGCGCGCTATTCTGGAGCGCGGTCGGGACGGGCCTACAAGCTGACTTTCGCACGGTCGTCGACAAAGCGGCTGTCGAAGCACTTTGCTCACGTTCCGGCATTGCCAACGATACCACGGTGGTCGCGTACGGAGAGTTTGTTGCCTTCAATGCCTGGATCTATAGGTATCTCAAGATGTTTGGTCATCGCGATGTGCGTGTGTTCAACGGCAGTCGCAAGAAGTGGGTTGCAGAAGGCCGACCGCTATCGACCGAAACTCCAGTAGTCGCGGCAACGACATACAGTGCCCAACCACCCAATTTCTCTCAACGCGCCTTGCTGGCAGATGTGCGGGCCGCGGTCGGTGCATCAGGCAAGGTATTGCTCGATACGCGGCGACCTGAGGAGTATCGTGGTGAGCAGTTCATGATGGAACCGCCGAAGGACAACGAACGGGGCGGTCATATACCGGGTGCAGCGTTTCTACACTACGAAGACGGCCTGAATGCCGACGGTAGCTTCAAGTCACGAGACGAACTCGAAGCCCTGTATCGCGGGAAGGGTGTGACGCCTGAGAAAGAAGCAATCACTTACTGTGCGGTTGGTATCCGTGCGGCACACGCCTGGTTTGTATTGTCGCAGTTATTGGGATACCCGCATGTACGCAGTTACGACGGCTCATGGAACGAATGGGGGCGGTTGGCGGATACGCCGATTGAAAAATAGGGGTTGGGGATTGGGGGTTAGGGATTGGCTAGAAGGGTAGCGGGCATTGAAGGGCCATAAGTTGGGAACTGTGAAGTTGCGGGTGTTCGCACTAATTTTCGTGTACGTAGCAGGTGCTAGGCAAAGCCAAGCCGATGACCAGCGTCCGCTATGGCTCGAATGGAGCACAACCAACGTTCAATACATGTATGGTTTCAATTGGGGTGCTGGTAAAGACACTGTCGATACAGCCACGCTTGAGCACGCAGACAGTTGGAGGTATGGCGACAACTACTTTTTCATGGACGTGTATCACCTGGCGGAGCGGGCTCGCAAGGCTGATTTCATCTGGTACCTGGAATATCACCCGCGGTTCAGTCTCAATAAGATCTTCGGCTTGAACTTGAGGCTCGGACCGATCAAGGACGTGCTGCTTGCCCACGAATTCGACTTCGCCGACCGCTTCTTTGCGCATTCGAGCGGTATTGGATTCAGTCTGGACGTTCCTCATTTCTCCTTTGCCAATGCCAAATTCATGCTCAGAGATAATGTCCGTGCTCATGGGGTAACATGGCACATGGTGCTTGATTGAGAAGTGCCGTTTACTGTTGCAGGCGTTCCGCTGGTCTATGGTGGCTACATCGATTACGCCGGCCCCGAGGGTGGTCTCGTTGATACGATCTACAGTGACACACAGTTACTGCTCGATGTCGGCAAGTGGGTGGGGCGCGAGAGTCATCTCTTCGTGGGCGTAGAGTTTAGTTATATTCACAATCAGTTCTATATCGACGGGGCTGATGAGTATGTACCGCAGCCGATAGTAAAGTGGGTGTTTTGAGTTCCAAAGTTTCCTCTCCCACCGGGCAATGGTATTAAGTTACGCCACGACCTTGCGGATGTGGGTTCCTTCTCCCACCGGGAGAAGGTCAGGATGAGGGGATCGAAAAGCCAGCAGCCTTATACTTCATCCCCTCACCCTAGCCCTCTCCCTGAGGGAGAGGGAATCAGAAAGCTACTAACTTAAATAGCAACTCACTCGATGGAAAGTAAGCGGTGATTGAACGGCGTTCTTTCCTCACACGAAGAGAGGTGCAAGATGAGCACACCCGGTCGAGAAACAGAGCGGGAATTTGTGACTCTCTATAGAGGAGGAAGGTATGCAGCTGAGTAGTA
>VGTJ01000254.1 GCA_016874775.1 Deltaproteobacteria bacterium | reverse complement strand
TCTTCCAAATGCTCGGCCAGATACGTACAGGTGCAATTCTTCGGCGTGCTCACCAAATATTCGACGTACTGCTTCTTGGTAATCATATCCCTAAAATGATACTTGTGGTCCTCAAGCGTAAGTCCTGGACCTTAGAAACGGGTAGTGGCTCAGTTTGACATGTGGATGCGTCTTCGTAGGAACGGTCCCATGTGGCCGCCCAGGAAAAAGGCACCCACACAGGGGTGCCCCTACAAACCACATCCAAACTGAACCACTACCAAGAAACGACTCGCGTGAGAGGTGGAATGTTACAACGATCGCACTGGATTCTCACCCGTCCAACCTTCAGCGGCGTTGGCAATGCGCTTATAGAACCGACGCATGAGGTCGCCTTCTTCATATACTTCGACCATTGCTCCGAACACTTTCCGTGTATCGTACCACGCGAGGCGTAATCCACCTACGGCAGGTAATCGACACGTCATGACGGTGTCAAAACCCAAGGCGTTCAGTCGTCGAGTCTCGGCATCAATGTCGTCGACAAACCATGTAATGTGCTGCAACCCACTTTGCCCAGGAGCGAACATCTCGCGCGCGCCTGAGGGGTTGTGGCAATGCTGCTGAAATAATTCGACCTGTACCGTGCCCCATTGCCCAACAGCGGACGATTGATCGAGCGTGGCAGGTTTTCCGCGGTAGGTGAGGTCGTCTAACTGGATGTGCGGTAACAAGAAGAACGGTCCTGCCTGCATAGTTTTGACCCATTGCAGGGCGGCAGTTTCCATGTCGTCCACTACCCAGCACATCTGCACGATCGGATGCGGAGTGATCGTATCGAGTTCTTTCATGCGCCCTCCTTTACTTGAGTCCCAACATTTCTCGTGCCTCTTTCGGAGTCGCGACTTCCCGTCCCATCTCCCGGGCAATCTGGGCAACACGAGCAACGAGTCGTGCGTTGGTCGGACGTTCTAATTCGGGATACGGATAATCGCCGAGGCCGATAGAAATATGGCCGCCGCGTTCGATGGCCGCGGCGACGAGCGGGAACAGGTTGCCACCCACACACATGACCGACCATTGCCACTTCTGATGTTGTGGCAAGAAGTCGAGGAACGCTTGCATGCCTTTAACGGTTCCAGGATGTCCGCTCAATAGCCAGTCTTCCGTCAGGACGATCTCGCAATAGACCGGTTCAGTAAAAATGCCCATATCCACAAACGCTTGCGTTGCGCGAATGGAAGGAACATTCCACAAGGCCTGAATCGGTTTGACTCCAACTGATTTCATTGTTTCTGCAAAATACTGCCACGTCTTAGTGGTGTTCATGTAGACGGTTTCGTTGGTCTTAAAGCGTTTGCCTTTCGGGTCATAGGTATCGACATTGCCGGTCGCCATGTCGATCGGTCCGAAGTCCGGCTTGGTCATCGGGTCTTTGGCCATCTCAACGATATGGGCAATGCGCGCTTCGACTGAGGGAAGCCACCATGCGCCCAGTGTTGGCATGGTAATCACATCGCTCTTCTCCTTGATTCGACGGACGGTGTCAGCGTAGAGTTTGGCATCTGAAGCTGGCGCTCCAGTTTTCGGATCGCGCGCATGATAATGGATGATCGAGGCACCTTCACGCCAGCATTCCAGTGCCTGGGAGGAAGTCTCTTCTGGGGAATAGGGGACATTGGGATTTTGATCCCGCATCGCATATTCGTTAATTCGCACTTCGATGATAACTTTATTGGGCATAGCCTTCCTCCTTGCTGCGATTTTTTTCCGACCCCGCTATAATCCTAAAGACGACGAGAGCCTCAAGCATGAATGAAGTACGTGACATTATCAAGCCAATGATGAGTGATGCGAATACGACACATTGGAAAGTCGGGTGGGCGTCAGTTAGTGCGCTCCTCGGTTCTTTGCTAACGTCTCCGATCGACTGGTTAAAGAACGCTTTTGTTTTTCATCCCAATACGCAGGTCCAGACATCGCCAACGGAGTACGGGTTGCCGTATGAGGAGGTGTGGTTTGGTGGGGCAGATGATCGTTTGCTGCATGGCTGGTATGTGCCAAACCACCAGACGGCAACCGGTACGAGCGATCCCTTATTCATTTGGTTTCATGGTAATGCTGGTAACGTTAGCCACCGGCTTGCGCATTTGCGGCTGCTGCGAGAGCGTGTCGGAGGAGACCACTTTCTGTTTGACTACCAAGGCTTTGGCAGAAGTCGAGGAAAACCGTCAATCGCGGGTATTCTCGATGACGGGCGAGCAGCGATTGCCTATGCGCAGCGGCGTGGGTGGAATGCGAACCGGCCAGTTGTATACTTTGGGGAATCACTCGGAGCGGCTGTGGTTGTGACGCTTGCGTTGGAGACCGCTCCCAGTCATGCGGTTCTCCTGGCGCCGTTCTTGTCTTTACGGGCTATGGGAGAGATTCGCTTGCCACCGCTTGCTTTTCTAGTCGATGGGGAACTGAACTCTGCTCGCCTTGTTGAACGATTTCCCGCGCCACTTTTGGTGATCCACGGTACTGCCGACCGGACGATCCCATTTCAGCAAGGGCAGGGGTTATATACCCTGGCTCCACACCCGAAACGGTTCTACGCTATAGAAGGAGCCGGACATACCAACTTGCACGAGGCTGGGGGTGAGACCTATATCCGGGTGTTGCGGGAGTTTCTTACCAGCGCTCCGACTGAATGAGACGACGCAAGACTGTAGGGTGAACGTGCATGTGGCGTTGGTTGCGCTTTCTTGTCGCTGTGGGGGCAGCCGTGCTGGTGCTGGTGTTTGCGAGCGCGGCATGGCTCCTCTCTGGTGATCGCTATAAGACATTGTTAACGCAGTATCTGAGTCAGACGCTCGGTGCTGAGGTGCATGTCTCGCGTAGTCACTTTTTCTATGTTGGTGGGTTGGGGATTGAGTTTGTTGGTGTGACGATGCAATTGCCAACGCAGAACTCACCGCTCTTCGCGGCTGAGCGGTTAGCGATGCTCCTCGATCTTCAGGCACTTGTTTCTGGGCGGGTGCTCTTCCATGAAATGAAAGTGTCGCGTCCGCACCTCAATGTTGTCGGTGGCGGTGAACATGGGGTACCCCATTTCCTTGGCCTGCTGGCGGCAACAGAGAAAACGTTTGCGTCTGCTGATACCTCGGGCTGGTTTACACCGACGGTGGCCGTCCGCCATGTTGTCATTGCCAATGGCAGTGTTGCCTATACACGTAAAGAGCAGCCGTCTCCGTTTCTTGCTTCACAGGTGCAACTCTGGTTGTCACATCCTGACGGAGCCGGTGTGACGTTCCACGGTTCAGCGTCGCTGGGACAAAAAGGAGAGCTGGGCGCAATCGAGCTACAGGCAGTTGCGCCGACATGGTCATCGCAACTCGATCAGTGGCAGGTTGCCTGGCATGGGTCAGTACAGTTGCGAAGTATTGTGGCTCATCAATTGGGGCGCACGCTCGGGTATGAATGGCCGCACGGAACGGTTTCTGCCAATCTTCTTTATGACGGAAAGGGGGGAGGGCCGTTCCGTATTGATGGAACGCTGGATGCCCGCAATCTGCGTGTTGGTGCTCTGCATCTCCGTACCGCGGTTGCCAACATTACGCAACTACACTGGAAGGAGGGTGGCTTTCAGGCACCGATCAGGACGTGGCGGGACTACTTACGAGCGGTGACTGCAGAAGTCAACCTCGAACACGTCCTTGGTGGCATGAGTGAGGAAGGGCGGCAGTTCGCCGTTGCCAAGGGGAGACTCACCCTTGGTGAAGGTGCCTTGAAGATCCAAGGACTCAGTGGAGGCTTGGGCAAGAAGTCTCAGCTCCGTGCGGGGGAGATTGTTCTTCCGCAGTTTGCCACGCGCCCCGATACTGAGGCGTCTGCCACGTTTGAGGCCGACGTGAACTTGCAAGAGGACCTTGATGATTTAGTGACGACGGCCCGCAAGTTCGGCTTTGCTGAGATGCCGCTACCTATTCAGCAACCGCGAGGCCGCGCGGTAATGACCGTTAGTATGTATTCGCCACGATTTCCTGCCTCCCTGGCGTTTGACGGTGAACTCGCACTCCAGCACGTGGGGTTCCGTCTGCCGCTGATAAAACCCGAAGTGACTGATCTGACCGGCCATGTTCACATCAGCAATTCCCGCATCGAAGCCAAAGCAGCAACACCACTGTCATTCAAATTTGGCAATTCTCGGCTGCAAGCGACTGGCCACGTTGTTGATTATGTGTCACCAAAGCAGCAACTCGATCTCCATATCGATGGGGAGCTCGCTCTTGCTGACCTACCAGAACTGGAAAAGGGATTCCCCGGTATACGGAGCACGACGACGAAGGGCTCAGAAGGCATAATCACTCAGTTTGTGACGAACCCTCAGGGACGTGCGCAGGTGCAACTGTCCATGCAAACTGCCGTTCCTTCAGGAGTGATCACCTACGAAGGCAAAGTAACGTTGCAACAGGCAGCAGTGACAGTGACGAAGTGGAATCTGACGATCAACAACTTAGCTGGCGTCGTACGCATCGACAAAGAGACCCTTGTTACTGATGAGCTGTCGTTCACGCTTGACGGTGCTCCTGTCGAGTTGAAGGGGGTCGTGCGAAACTATCTCACATCGGAGCGTCATGGAGACGGGGTCATCACTTTCGCTGGAGTGAGAGACGCCGTCGTTGTGCCGCTGTTGCCACTCAACATGGTGATTGCACAAGCGGGCACGCTCGATGGCAGGATCGAGGTGCACCTGCCAAGGGGAGGGGAGAGGAGCGTCACTGGCCGCCTTGCGCTGAACAACGTGTTACTTGACCCGTTGCCCAAAGTCTTTCACCCGTTTGTCATTGCCCAAGGTCGTCTCGACTGGCAGGGGGGGGATGTCAACCTGACCATTACTCAAGGATCCTCTGCTGGAGGGGCATTCACTGGAACAGGGAAGATTCTTAGCGTGTCGCCCGTCAATCTGGATCTCGCCGTGGATTTTCCCGACCTCGATTTGGGAGCCGCCTTCAAAGTCGATCAACCGCAGGTTGAAGATACACGCCCCAAAAACGACACCGTGCAAGTGCGGGTCAAGGTGCGAGCGGAGCAGCTTCGTTATAAGACCTTCGCGGCTGAACAGGTGCAGGGGGAGTGCTACTGGCACCATCGTCAAGCGGATATCCGCGTACACGAGGCGACCACTGCCAAGGGAAAGTTGGTTGGCGACGCCACATTGTGGCCGGATAGCAAAGACATCTATCTTACCCCCCATGTCACTGGTGTTGATGTTGCTGAGCTTTTCTCTCTACTTGGGACGCCGAGTGAGCGGCTGACAGGGACACTGAGCGGTGCAGGGAAAATCTATTTTCCAGATTGGCATGACTGGAAAAACCTTGCGCGTTGGCGTGCGCATCTGGCACTGACGGTCGCGGATGGCATAGCACAGCAAGTGCCGGTGCTTGTCCGTCTGTGGTCTGCAGTGAGTTTACAGGAGCTGTTGAGTTTCCAGCTACCAAGTCTTCCCAGTGAAGGGCTGTCATTTTCGTCCTTGGGTGGGGATTTCGCGATAGGTGAGGGGGTCGCAACCACATCGAACCTCGTGCTTGCCAGTAATGCCGTTCGTATCGAAGCCGCTGGCGAAATCGATTTGGTCCACCACGCCTTGGACCTCAAGACCTCCTTTATGCCGCTCCATGGAATCACGAGTAGTGTGGCAAAGGTTCCGCTCGCAGGGCAACTGCTCGCTCGTGGTGCAGAAATGCTCACCACGCTCGCGTTCCGGGTGCATGGTCCATATCGTGACCCGACGGTCACGCCACTGGTGGTTGACCTCGGACAGCGGGCACTGTGGCCATCCCTGTAAAGGTCTGAATCTTTCATGATTTCGCGGGTTCTGCTGAGATAGGCGCGTGTCGTGGGGAGAAACTCAAGTTCAGGGAGAGAGAAGGGAACACGCGATGATCTTAGGAGCA
>VGTJ01000253.1 GCA_016874775.1 Deltaproteobacteria bacterium | reverse complement strand
GTCGCCCGCGTTCATCCAGCTCTTCGACCAGACTTCGATACTTAGACCGAAGCCAGCACACAATGGTCTCGTCTCTCATCCCTGCTCTTGTGCAGAGGCTCTCCACTCCGGTCAATCACTATTGCGGTAAGTTGTTTCCTGCCACCGCCTTAGCCCGAGTTAGCGACAGAGCAGCAACATAACCCTCGATTCGTTAGGGCAATTCATTCGGAAAGGATCCCATGCTTCAACAGACTTCGCGAAAGGGAAAAGTGATAGGTAGATGGAGGAAATTAGGCTTCGGAGTATTCTTTAATCTGCTGTTATATGGAACGGTCATCGCTCAAGGGCAGCCAGCGCCAGCCACAAAAAATGGAACAACGACAACCACGCCCCAACTCGCGCCAGTTGTTGTGACTGCCACACGCGGTGAGACTCCACTCGCAGAGGTCCCGGCCTCAGTCAGTGTCATTGACCAAAGTGACATTCAGCTTGGCCAACAAACGATTGGGCTCGATGAATCACTGAATCGAGTTCCTGGGGTGTTTATCCAAAACTCGTTTAACTTTGCTCAAGACCAACGGCTGTCCATCCGTGGCTTCGGGACCAGATCAGCCTTCGGGGTGCGTGAACTCAAAGTCATGGTTGATGGTCTGCCAGAAACGTCACCGGATGGTCAAACCGAATTTGACAACGTTGACCTTGGAGCCGTGCAACGGATCGAGGTCCTGCGTGGTCCAGCATCCTCACTCTACGGCAATGCCTCTGGTGGGGTGATCAATATCACGACCGAGGACGGTCCAGCGCGCCCGTTTGCCGAAACCCGCATCACCGGTGGTTCGTTTGGCTTGGTCAAAGCCCAAGCCAAGACTGGTGGACAGATAGGCAGGCTCAATTTTTTCTTCAATACGTCGTATCTCCATCTCGGCGGCTATCGTGATCGTAGCCGTACGCAAGCGGTCGTCTTCACTGGGAAGCTACGTTACACCATCAACCCTGACTCGTCATTCACAACCATTCTCAATTTTACCGACTCACCATTCGCCGACGACCCAGGCGCACTGACAACCGCCGAGGTCAAAAGAAATCGCCGTCAAGCACGTGCACTCAATGTGACACTTGCTAGCGGTGAGAGTGTCACCCAGGGCAAGCTCGGCTTTGTCTACCGTAATCAATTTGCCCCAGGTCACGAAGTCACAGTCACACAGTATTCCATGTTTCGCCAGTTTGGCGCCAAACTGCCAGTGCTTCCCAGTGCCGGTGGCGGTGTAGTGGTCTTTGACCGCTTTGGTATCGGCGGTGGGGTGAAGTATGCGTGGAATGCAATGTTTGGCGGATTCCGTAATCGCTTCATGCTGGGAGTCGATACGCAGTACCAGATCGACAACCGCCGCCGTTTCAACAACGACAGTGGGAAGTCTGGCAAACTCCGCTTTCACCAAAATGAAGAGGTACAAAGTGTTGGGCCCTTCATGCGCAACGAATTCTATTTACGTGACAACTTGATCCTCAGCGCCGGTCTCCGTTACGACAGTATCCGCTTTACGGTCACCGACTCATTCCTCGGCGATGGAAACCAATCCGGCACGCGCACCTTTGATCAGATCAGCCCGATGGGCGGTATCCTCTACAGTCCCCTTCCCTGGCTGACGCTCTACGCAAATGTCTCGACGGCCTTTCAGGTGCCAACAACGACGGAATTTGCCAATCCCAATGAAATCGGCGGCCTCAATCCAGAAATCGATCCGCAGAAGGCAATCAATTACGAAGTCGGTACACGTGGCGTTCTCTGGGATCGGTTGCGCTACGAAGGATCGTTCTTCTGGATCACCATTGATAATCAACTCGTACAATTTCAAGGCGCTTCCGGCCGGTCCTTCTTCCGCAACGCTGGGCACTCGACGCGGCGTGGCATCGAAACCTCCTTCCAGTTGCCGATCACCAGCGAGCTGAGCTGGATCTTTTCTTACACCTATCTCGATGCTCAATATGACCGATATCGCATCCAGTCTGGTCGGCTCGACGGCAACTATGAACCTGGCATCGCGCCTCATCAAGTGTTTACTGAGCTGTTCTACGCACATTCGTCCGGTCTCTATGGCGCGCTGAATCTGTTGTATGTCGATCGTCTGTATGCTGACGATACCAACCTCAACCACAATAGTTCCTATACCGTTGTGAATGCGCGGGTAGGATATGAGTTGCAGCTCGGTCGTGGGAAAATCTCACCATTTGTCGGCCTCAATAATCTTGGCGATGAGATTACAACGGGTTAGTCCGCCTCAATGCCGTTGGCCGCCGTTTCTATGAACCGTCACCTGACTTCAATGTCTATGGCGGAGTAACAATCGCGTATGAGTTTTAGTCGCTGATCTCTATGTTAGACCTCCTCCACATCCCCGACACCGATGCACGCTATCCCGTAGCGCTGCGCACGTACTTGCATAACGAAGCGCCACGCACCCTCACCATCCGCGGCCAATGCGACCTTCTGCATAATCGCCACTATCGCCCCGTGTTTGCACTCTTTTGTTCGATTCAATGTCCACCGACGTTAATTCTTCAGACGTATGAGCTTGCGCATGCGTTACGCGATGCAGGCATCACCGTCATCAGTGGCTTTCATTCGCCGATGGAGAAAGAGTGTCTCTCGATTCTGTTGCAGGGAAAACAACCGGTGATTCTCTGCCCTGCTCGCAGTCTGGACGGGATCAGCATCTCTGCGAAGAAGAAAATCGCTCTCGAACAAGAGCGATTGTTGTTACTGACCTCATTTACTGCCGAAGAACGACGGCCAACAACGGAGCGCGCGCAAGCACGTAATGCGCTGGTTGCCGCCCTCGCTGATGTCGTCTTCGTTGCCTATGCCGCCCCCGGTGGGAAAACTGAGAAGTTTTGCCGGGAAATACTCGCCTGGAAAAAGCCAGTCCTCACACTCGACAGTCACGAAAACGCCCACCTCTTCTCGCTGGGCATCAATATCGTCCGGCCTGAACAGATCGGCAAACGTGGAGAACTGTTTGTCACAGAGGAAGAGGAGTGAGGCGACCGAGACGGTCGCGCTCCCAGATACGAGATTAGAACTGCTCCACCGACGGGCGAATGTCGAACTCGTGCACCCAGGTGTCACGCGGCTGAGCAACGGCCTGGGCGACTACACGCGCGATCGAACGTGAATCCAGCATACCGGGTTTCACTTCGCGCTCTTCACCAAACGGCACGTCATCGATGCCACCATCGATGATCACATGAAAGACGTGAATGCCCTTTGCACCAAATTCACGGGCGTTGCACTGCGCTAACGCTCTGAGTGCGAATTTTCCTGTGGCAAAAGCGGAGGACTTTCCATACCCCTTCACTGAGCTGGTGGCACCGATGTAAGCCACGGTTCCACCTCCATTCGCCAACATGTCAGGAATCGCTTCTTTCGCACACAAGAACGGCCCATAGACCTGCCCTTTCAGGTTGTTCATGAAATCATTGGCTGAGACGTCGAGAAATGAGCCGCGCTTCGCGCCACCACCAGCATTACACACTAGCAGATTGATTGGACCAAGTTCTTTACGCACGCGCGCAAAGGTTTGTTTCACTTGTGCGTCATCAGTAATATCAGTCGGCCAGAATACACAACGCTCTGCCGTCTTCCCTAAGCCTGTACGAATCTGATCAAGTGAACTCGCGTTACGTGCAAGCCCGACGACCCGATAGCCTTCCTGAGCAAACGTCTCGACAAAACGTGCGCCGATACCTGGACCAACACCTGCAATAACGGCAACTGGACCTTGTGCTTGAGCCATATTTTTTCCTCCTTCTCTCGTTTCGTGCTCTCTGTTTCACGTCTTCCCTATAGCCTGTAGCCTACGGCCTGTCTTTCCCCTTTTGGCACAGGCATTGCAAACCCTGGTCGGAGCGGCGTATATCTCTCGCCAAAGGGAAGTGGTGGACATGAGCGAACGACAACAACGTATTATTGACGAAGTCACCGCTGCAAGTTGGGTGCAGGATGGCATGACCGTCGCCGTAGGGTCACCTGCGCCAATGGCACTGCTACGACAAATTATTCGCCGTGGCGTGAAGAATCTCACGGTCGTCGACAGTGGCATCACGCTCGATCTGTTAATCGCTGCAGGTTGTGTACGGAAAGCGGTGAGTTACTACGCGGGTGGCGGATTCGGCGTCCCTGTCGCTCCAGCCTTTCGTCGTGCTGTGGAACGGAACGAGATCGAAGTGTGGGAGTGTGAAGAAGGGATTCTCACAAGTGGGTTACAAGCAGCAGCTCAGGCCTTGCCCTTTTTACCCTGGCGTGGTGGCGTCGGCACCTCTCTCCCTGAGGTCAATAAAGCACTAAAAGTGATGCAAGATCCGATTCGCGGTGAGACACTGCTTGCCGTTCCGCCAATCAAGCCTGACGTTGCACTTCTTCATGCCGCTACAGCCGACGCCTATGGTAACGTCCAGCATTGTGGCGGTCCCGGATGGCTGGACTTATTTCTGTATCGCGCGGCGGATCGCACCATCGTACAAGTCGAAAAGATCATTCCCAACGAAGAGATCCGCGCCAACCCGTGGGCCACAACTATCGCCGGAGCAGATGCGATCGTCCGCGGCCCCTACGGGGCACATCCGTTTTACAGTCGCGGGTATTACGTGCAGGACAATGCCCACCTGCGGCGGTATCTGCAAGCGTCAACGGCAGCCGCCCAGGAGAATCGACCTGAATTACTAGCGCAATATCTCACCACCTATTGTCGAGAACCAGCGACGCTGGGGGATTATCTGGAACGGGTTGGGATTAAGCGGCTGTTGGAGTTGTATGAATACTAAAACAGGCTCGAGGCTAAAGGGAAGCGTGCAATCCCTATAGCCTGAAGCCTATAGCCTGAAGCCTTTGAGCCGACTATGCCAAACAACGATTACACTCCCTTTGAACAAATGGCGATTTTCCTCGCCCGAGAATTAAAAGACGGCGATGTTTTACGGGTCGGTGTGGCCATGCCAGTTGCCGAAGCAGCCGTCCGCCTCGCCCATCTTACACACGGTCCAAACATGGAGCTCGTTTTCCTTGGCGCACGTATGAATGTTGCCCATCTCGACACCATACCGATGCCCGCTTTTGGCTGGGATCGTCGCGTCGTACGCTGGGCCGAGTCCTACAGTGACACCGGCCATCGCTTCGATCGCATCAAGGATTGGGATCGTCACGTCTTTTTTATTGGGGGCGTGCAGGTTGATCCGTTCGGCAACACCAACCTGATTGGTGTCGGCTCAGACTATAATCGTCTGCGCTTTCGTGGTCCTGGGTCGGTCGGCACGCCAACGTTAAGCACCCATGTCGGACGTTACTACATCGTCCTGAACTCTCACACCGCGCGTCTCCTTGTCGAGAAGTGCGATTTCATCAGTGCCTACGGGTGGGGAACCGGCGGGACTGATGCACGCGAAAAACTGGGGATTCCTGGCGGCGGCCCACGGTATTGTGTGACACCGATGTGCATCTTCGAGTTCCCAGAGCCACACAAACGCATGCAACTTCGCTCTGTACACGCTGGCATCACAGCGCAAGAGGTACAAGCGAACACCGGTTTTGCGCTCACCCTACCGGCTTCGGTTCCGGCGACCGAGCCACCAACACCGGAAGAGTTGCATGCGCTCCGGACCCGCGTTGATCGCGACGGTGTCCTGCGACGACAAGCGTAAAAGGAGGGGCGCAATGGCAAAGCAAAAGATCGTCGACATGGAAAAGAAACGTGACAAGGCACGTCGCTATTCCGGCTACCACTGCACTCTTAGTGATGGTCGTGCAGTAGATGCCTGGGTCACGACAGATGAGTTAGAGATCGAATTTCACGGCATCGATCTCAAAACGGCGTGTAAACTGGCAGTAGAACGTGCCGCTGAAGCCGACCTCAATAAAGGCGAGTTACTCGTTCCCCGCACCCTGCTCGTCGAGGTCGAAACTCGCGAGCATACGGGAGGACGATAAAGACGCCACTCAATCTCCACAACTGGCCAAAGGTAGTCAGAAAGTTGGGTAAGCGTCGCCTATCACAGATGGTCAGGACTTACGCTTGAGGACCACAAGTATCATTTTAGGGATATGATTACCAAGAAGCAGTACGTCGAATATTTGGTGAGCACGCCGAAGAATTGCACCTGTACGTATCTGGCCGAGCATTTGGAAGA
>VGTJ01000252.1 GCA_016874775.1 Deltaproteobacteria bacterium | reverse complement strand
GGGAATATACTGCATTCCCGACTTGACGAGTGTCACTACTAATATAGACGCGAGTCATGCCAAATACGCCGCTACAATTGATCGGTTGATCGATCTCGTTCCGTGGGTCTTCGAATGAGATTGTGTTCACGGCGTTGGACACGGGCGAGAGTGTCGCTGCTCCACCAAACTCGAAACGGAATTTTGATCCTGAAACACCATTCCACGCCTGTATCGCCTGAAGGATGGCGCTTTGCGCAAACGATGGGGCATTGGCAAAGTTCGCGAACATACGCACCGGTACATTGTCATCAGGTTCGAACCAACGAGCGCCAGGAGTCGTCAGCAACGTAAACTGCGCGCGGACTTCTCTCACTGCCTCCCCGTTCTCAGCGCTTGACATCGATCGGTTGCTTCTCGTCTCCACAAGCGCTTCAGTCGGCGGTGGGACATTTGCTGATACCATTGCCGCGGGAATCGGCTGGGCAGCAATCGCCGTGCGCACGCGACGCTTCAGTGGCACGAGTTCGAAAAATCCGTTCGTCGCAAGGACAGTCGCTTCACTCGCTGAGGAACTCTCTTGCTCCTGGCCACGAATACTGTGCTGAGCGTGCACGATCTGTACCCCCGGCGGCGAGGGATCTCGATAGGCAAAGGCCCTTCCCGTATCTTGGTCGGTGAATACAGCAAATTTTCCTTGCGAAAGGTGCGCAACCCGTGGGGTGCCGTCTTGGTTACGGGTAAGAAACAGCAGGACCCGTTCACCAACCGTGAACTCCGGGCTGCCATCGATTTGCACGTGCGCATCGGGAGTGCGTCCACCAGGCTGTTTGAGCACCAGTTCGCGCGGGGTCAGCACCCCTTTCCATACCTCTTCACGCGCAATCGTCACATAGGTCCACACATTGTTGAGGCCACCTTCCTGCCGCGCTTCGATGGCAAGCACACGGCCAACGACAATAGCCGCAGCCTGTTTCATCAAATCGTCCTCGCTCGGGACAACGATCACTGTCGCATGAGCCCATTGCCAGGGACTGGTGAGAGTAGAGATCAGCGCCGTAGCGAACACGGTGAGAAGATAAAGACGTGAGCGCAGGCTCCGCGCGTTATCGTTCCTGAGCCAGATTCGTTTCGCCACTTGCTTCACAGACGCCCCTTTCCAGGTCCCCTTCACCGAGAAACCAGTCTCAGCTCTCTATTGCCCCACATTTTTCCTCTTCGACGAACCCGGGACAGGATGCCCTTGGAATGGGGAACGGAGGAACGCATGCGAGAGACTCTGCCATGTTACTGCCGTTTGATTATCGAGTTACGCCCGCGTGCACATTCATACTATTTCTCGCTGCTTGTAAATGGCTGATCATGGTCCCTTGGAAATCGACAGGTCCCCAGGGGCGTAAGACCACGTCACACACTTGTCGATCGTACAACCTTCCCAGACACCGTTTCCGTTGTCCAGGAGCCACACTCCACGACGGTATACACCAATTTGAGAACGCCCGTCTCCGTCCCAATCTCCGACGACCGCGTCATCGCCAGCGATCCCGAAACTACGAACGCATTTGTCGACGTTGCAACCATCCCACCGACGATTGCCGTTCACATCCAAGAGCCATTGGCCATTGCGGAAGATGCCGATCTCGGCGCGCCCATCACCGTTCCAATCGCCGACCACCGCCTGATCCCCATACTGACCAAAGCCGACAATGCAGATGTCGACGGCACAATTATCCCAGCGAAAATTCCCGGTATCAAACTTCCAGTTCCCGTAGTTGAACACACCAGTATCAGTCCTCCCGTCACCATTGAGATCACCGACTACCGTTTGATCACCATTGACACCGAGTGACATGCAGGTATCACCACCGCTACAACCATCAAAGGTGCGGTTGCCATTGTCGAGATACCAGGCTCCGCGGCGAAATACGCCAATGCGTTTTCGTGTTCCTCCTCCCCAATACCCCATTACTGGTTGGTCCCCAGGTGCGCCAAAGGAGAGGCAGGTATCCCCATTGCAGTTATCCCAACGGAAATTCATATTGTCGATGAACCAGATACCACTACGATAGGTACCGAGAATCCCCAGTGTTGCCGCAGTGTCCGGCAGGCGGGAGAAGTTTGCCAGGATATTGGTCGACTGGGTAATCGTCAGGGAACACGTCGCTCCCTGGCCAGCACACAGGCCATCCCAGTTGCGGAACTGCCACCCTGCACTCGCTCTCGCAGTGAACGTCACTTTCACACCGGAAGAGAAAAACTTTAAGCACGTCGGCAAGCAGGCGATCCCCGTTGGATTGCTCGACACGGTTCCTTGTCCAACCACAGAGACCATCACAGGAAATTGCTGAGTACTCGGTGGCAGTGGTGGAGGTGGCGGCGGTGGGGGTGGCGGCGGCGGTGGAGGTGGCGGCGGCGGTGGAGGTGGCGGCGGTGGAGGCGGTGGCGATGCTGCAGTCGAGCCACAGGCCTCGTTCGAATAGATTGACGTACCACCAGCGTTAAACGCACGCACGCGATAGCAGTACACTGTTCCAGCAACAACGTTAGGATCGAGGTACGATGTGACGTTCGTTCCGGTTGTCACTGCATGTGAGTACGTCCCAGCCGTACCAGTTTTGCGCTCGACGATAAATCCGCTTTCATCATTCGAGTTGTCAACCCATGAGAGCGACAATTGCGCAGCCACTGCCATCAGTGGCACGAACAGACTACTCACAACCGCGAAGGTGAAGACAAAGAGAAGACGAGGTTGTATCCGGGTAGAAGCCATGTTTCCTCCCCAACACTTGCGAGCGAGCACGGAACTCCGAGGAGGACCTGTGTTCGCCTGGTAACTCTGCGACCCTGCCCAAACAACGAATCGGGTTTAGGCCAGTAGTTTTGCGTCCCGCGCTTTCGAGCGGTTTGCCTTTTTCAGACGTGCAACAGAACAAGGTGCCGGGCGAAAACTCCCCTTGCCGGCTGCTTCGAGGTCCCAAGCCCAGCCGCGGTTTGGGCTGCGACCTCATAATCTGTCTGCACTTTTCCGTAAAGGTCCCAAATTTTACTTCCCTCTGGGACCTCTCCTCTCCCCCCACTCTCTGTTGGTTCGTCGAGGAGGAATTAATGTATAGGGAAACTTTCAACTAACCAAATGCGCAGAGCGTGCGGTGTCTAAATTCGGAGAACACCTATTGGGCTATCATCGTTCCCTGCCATATTCCCAAGGTTACCACCGTAGGCTCTGAAAATGGCCCTTTTGTGGGGCTCGCCTCGTGCGCAGCAGCCGCAGCGCACGCTATGCGCACCTCCGCCTACTGGATAGCGGCGTCGTGTCTTGCTATGTCCCTACCTGTTTAACAAGAGACGGTTAACAACCAACACTAAATCAAACCACACGAGGTTGGTACACTTTGGGTTGTCTCCGGAGAGACCGTAGCGTGCGCCATGCGCACGGGAATCAATGCTGGCACGCGCATCGTGCGTACAGCGCACGCTACCCCCAACTGTACGAATGTTCCGTGGTCCGATTTAGCTCGCACGAAGGGAGTCATTATGGGCCGACTGGACGGAAAAGTGGTCATTATCACCGGCGCAGCCCGCGGACAGGGTGAGGTTGCGGCAGAGACATTTGCGAGAGAAGGAGCGCGGCTCCTGCTGAGTGACATCCTGCCTGAAGGAGAACGCGTCGCCGCCCGCCTTGCTGCGCAAGGGAAACCGGTGGTGTTTGTCCCAGCCGACGTGTCGCAAGAGGCCGATGCCAATCGCCTGGCGGAGAGATGCATCGCTACCTATGGCACTGTCGATGTCCTGTACAACAATGCAGGCATCATTCTCGGCAAGCCATTTCACGAAACCACGCTCGAAGAATGGGAGCGCATTATTCGCATCGATCTCACCGGGCCATTTCTGGTCAGTAAAGCCGTCGTCCCACACATGATGAAGCAACAGCGCGGCTCGATCATCAACATTTCCTCGGTTGGTGGCATTGTCGGGTATCCATCAATGGCCGCGTATGGCGCGGCAAAAGGCGGCTTAGTCAATCTCACTCGCTGTATGGCTGTCGACCTGGCGCCGTACAATATCCGCGTGAACGTCATTTGCCCTGGTGCGATTGATACCCCGATGCCGCGCACGTACATCGAAAATATGGAAAATAAGGAAGCGCTCTGGAAACAACTCGGTGATATGCATCTGATCAAGCGCTTTGGCACCTCACAGGAAGTGGTCAACCTCGCGCTCTATCTCGCGTCCGATGAGGCCAGCTTCACCACCGGCGCGATGATTCCGGTCGATGGCGGGTTGAGTGCGTATTGACGGCGTCGGTTGAGCAGCCAGCGACGCCAGGGCCATTGCAACTCCTCTGGCAATCAGCAAGATAACCTACGATTGTAACGTTTAGGCCGTACGCACAGGAGGATTCGATATGGCGACGTACAAAGGAAGTTGCTTTTGTGGCGCAGTGGAATTTACTGTCACTGGCGATCCCGCCGCGATGGGCTACTGCCATTGCAAGGATTGCCGCCACTGGTCGGCTGGACCAGTAAACGGGTTCAGCCTCTGGGCACCTAACGCCGTTAAAGTCACCAAGGGTGAAAACAACATCGCGACCTACAACAAAACACCGAATAGTTTTCGCAAGTGGTGCAAGACCTGCGGTGGCCATGTGTTCACGGACCATCCACCAATGGGCTTGGTCGATGTCTATGCGTCGGTGTTACCAGATCTCCCGTTTAAACCTGCACTGCACGTTTTCTATGGCGACACCGTGCTACGTATCAAGGATGGCCTGCCCAAGTGGAAAGATGTCCCCAAAGAAATGGGTGGCTCGGGCGAGTCGCTGCCGGATTAAATAGCAATACGCAACGTTCATATACGTGCTGGTCCGACCCGTCGGCTGTGCCATTCTGAGTGCGGCGAAGCATCTCGCGGAGAGACCCTTCGCTTCACTCGGAGTGACACTTCCGGCATATCAGCTCGGTTCCGTCGTCAGGAGTGACCTATGCAAACTTTGAAAACCGGTACCGTCCACGCGAATGGTCTACGATTCCATTTTCTCGAACAGGGCGAAGGGCCGTTAGCCCTCTGTATGCATGGGTTTCCTGACTCAGCCTGGACCTATCGCTATTTGCTCCCTGCGCTCGCGACCGCTGGGTATCGAGCTGTCGCTCCTTTTATCCGCGGCTATGCACCAACAGACGTTCCTGCCGACAACTGCTATGACACCAACGCCTTACGGATCGACGTCAATGCGTTACATGCAGCCTTAGGCGGCGGTTCAGATGCAGTCTTGATCGCCCATGATTGGAGTGCCGTGGCTGCCTATGGCGCACTGGCGGCAGAACCACAACGCTGGCGCCGAGCAGTGATAGGAAATGTCCCACCATTGAATATTTTCGGCCAAGTGGCCTTTCGCTACGAGCAAATCAAGCGGTCCTTTTATTTTTGGTTCTTTCAAATGGCCATCTCCGACCATATCGTACCAGCCAACGACCTGGCTTTTATCGACGGACTGTGGGGCGATTGGTCGCCTGGGTATGATGCCACGTATGATCTCGGCAAGCTAAAGGAGTGCCTCCGCAATCCTGCCAACCTCAAGGCAGCAATGGGCTACTATCGCGCGCTGTTCAATCCCGCACGTTTTGGCCTCCCCGAAGGGATGGCAGAACAGGCAGCAATCTGGGGCCAACCCGTATCACAGTCAGTGTTGTACATTCATGGAACCACTGACGGTTGTATCGCTCTCGATACGGACACTATGCAGCAGGTGCGCCACTACCTCGGGCCAGGATCGGAGCTGGAACGTGTCGAAGGAGTCGGGCATTTCTTCCTGGTCGAGAAACCAACAGTGATCAATGCGCGCATCCTCCGTTTCCTTACAAAGTAGCGATCAAGAGCGCCAAACGAGAGCAAAGCACGGCGAGTCCACCACCGAGGGCTCGCGAAAAAGGCCTGACTGCCCTTCCCCGATTTGGTCTGCGAGGACTCGGGCGCATATCCACGTTCTGGCAAACGAGATGCTCAATCAGACCTGAGAACCTTCGTACACGTTACACTCCAGGCGCCAAATCGTGTCATTCTGAGTCCTCCACAGCGCGCGGCGCGGAGCGTGGAGGCAGAAACGAGACAGTGCTATGCTTGGCGGCACGGCCCCGACAAGCTAAGACCGGCGTTGCCAATGGTGCTGCAGGAGCCCATTTCTGAGT
>VGTJ01000251.1 GCA_016874775.1 Deltaproteobacteria bacterium | reverse complement strand
TCCTTTCGTTCAGCAAGGGCGCCAAAGCCGTATATTTGTGTCGAATGAATTCCACTTGCTCCGCTCGTGTCATGCCAGCAGGGTAGCCGCCTCAAGCTGCTTGTTCAATTTGTTTTTTCTAAGTGCCTTAGCTGATTACTGAAAACCGAAACCTGAGACCTGAAGGCTTTCCACCTCTCTTTACTCTTGTCGCGGAAGCGTCTATTTTCGCCGCGGTGTTATGAGGCGGGGCGGTAGCAGGGAACCACTTCTCTCGCCAGACAAGCACTGTGAACTCAAATTCTATCGGCCAATAGAAGGGATACGCCCATTATGGATTTCCTAGCTAATATCTCGCCGTTTTTAGGAATGGGAGGACTCGTCATCGCGTTCGTGATTTACCGAGAAGTCTGTAACCGCCCGGACGGTAATGAACGCATGCGGGAAATTGCCGGTTACATCTATGAAGGCGCGATGGCATTCCTTCGTCGTGAGTACACGATTCTCGCCTACTTCGTCGGAATCGTTTTTCTCTTATTGTGGATCTTCGTCAAATTTCAGACTGGTATCGCCTTCGTCAGCGGTGCCTTGTGTTCAGTCCTTGCTGGTCTGTTCGGCATGCAGGCAGCGACCAAAGCGAACGTTCGCACTTCGCAAGCGGCAAAAGATCAAGGCGAAGGGGAAGCGTTACTCACCGCTTTTGACGGTGGTGCCGTGATGGGACTATCAGTTGCCAGCCTCGGACTTATCGGTGTCGGTTTCTTCCTCTACCTGTATCATGACCCACAAACCGCTCAGTACATCAACGGTTTTGCCATGGGCGCAAGTTCGATCGCGTTGTTCGCTCGTGTCGGTGGCGGTATCTACACCAAAGCGGCTGACGTCGGTAGCGACTTGGTCGGCAAAGTGGAAGCGGGCATTCCTGAAGATGACCCGCGTAACCCTGGCGTCATCGCTGATAACGTCGGCGATAATGTCGGTGACGTTGCTGGTATGGGAGCAGACTTATTCGAATCCTATGTTGGCGCGATTATCGCAGCTATCGCCATTGGGGCCACATTGTCAGTCAGTGCAACTATGGATCTCGCACAGAACGGTATCAGCGAAGATCACATTCGTATGTCGTTAATGACGTTGCCGCTCGACATCTCGGCCATTGGCCTTGTCGCTTCGGTCATCGGTATCTATTCGATGCGCGTGCTCAAAGACGTTGGCCCGGCTGCGGCCCTGCGCTATTCAACCTACACTTCTGCCGCCGTCTTTATTTTCCTTTCCCTCATTCTCGTCTGGTCACTCGGTGTCGCCCATGCCGTGTTCTGGGCGGTCACTTCTGGATGTTTGGTCGGTCTCGCCATCGGTCGCATCACCGACTATTACACGTCCTCGACCCCGGTCATCCGCGTTGCAGAAGCCAGCAAAACTGGGTCTGCCACGAATATCATTAACGGCTTTGCTATCGGCCTCGAAAGCTGCGCCCTCCCAGTGCTTGCGATTTGCTTGGCGATTCTGATTGCCAACTGGACCGCTGGCCTGTATGGCATCGGGATCGCTGGTATCGGCATGCTGGCAACGGTCGGGATTACCATGACGGTCGATGCCTACGGTCCAATCGCCGATAATGCTGGTGGAATTTCTGAGATGGCAGAACTCGGCCCAGCAGTACGAAAAATCACTGACGGTTTGGATGCGTTGGGAAACACAACAGCGGCAATCGGCAAAGGGTTCGCTGTCGGTTCTGCAGCACTTACGGCTCTCGCGCTGTTTTCCGCCTTTACTCAGGCGGTTGATCAAAACCGTGCAGCAGCAGAACTCCCACCGCTGCAAATCGTCGTCACCAACCCGACCGTCGTGATCGGGCTTTTCATTGGTGGTATTTTGCCATTCTTCATTGGTGCGTTGACTATGACCGCCGTCGGACGCGCAGCGAGTCAAATGGTCGATGAAATCCGTCGCCAGTTCCGTGAGATTCCAGGTTTGTTAGAAGGCCGAGAAGGTGCTCGTCCTGATGCTGCACGCTGTGTCGATATCTCGACCGCCGCCGCCCTCAAAGAAATGGTCCTTCCAGGTGTCACGGCAGTCATCGCGCCAGTGCTAGTTGGTACCGTCATGGGTGCTGAAGCATTGGGAGGAATGTTAGCTGGTGCAACCGTGAGCGGGGTGTTGCTTGCTTTGCTGATGTCGAATGCCGGTGGTGTGTGGGACAATGCGAAGAAGGCGATTGAAAAAGGCGAAATTGCCGGTGAAAAGAAAGGGTCCGACGCGCATAAAGCCGCAGTTGTCGGTGACACCGTTGGTGATCCTTTCAAAGATACCTCTGGTCCGTCGATGAACATTCTCATCAAGTTGATGTCGGTCGTCTCGCTGGTCATCGCTCCGTTGTTGTAAACTTGTCTCTGTTTGTTTTTGCTGGTAAGTCTCACAAGAGGGTAAGCATGTGCTTACCCTCTTTTTTTTGGGGGCATTTTTCACACTGTGGGGAGTGATATGCGACGTAAATACGAGACAAGGCACAAGACTATTGGGAGTGTACTCCTCTTATTCTGCACGATTGTTACGCTTGGCGTGAGTTATCAGTGGAGTATCGCTGAGAACGGCGAGAGTCACCCGTTCAAGGCCTTCCCGCTTCAACTCGGGACCCCTTCTTTACGCAGCGTTGCCCTGCAACAGAATGCACTCGATACACCAACACAAGAGTTGGCAACTCTTCTGCGCGAGCGACTGCAAGCACGACACGCCGCGCACCAACGTCAGGCGACACTGGCAGCAATGGCTCCTGAACAACTGCGCACCTTTGCCACGTTGGAGCAACGCACTCAAACCGCGGTCGATATTCTCCTGCGTCCGACAACTGGCACCCCGATGCAAATCGTTAGCCCGATGCTACAAGCGCAGGTTGCGGATGGTGTACCAGGCCCTGATCGTGACGAGAAAACCGCTCGTACCTTTTTACGCACCTACTGCAATTTGCTTCGTCTCGATAATCCGGACCACGAACTAGTCATGACACGGCATGCAGTCGATCATCTCCAGCGGTGCCATCTGCGCTTCACGCAGCAGTACCACAACCTGCCGGTGTGGCCGTCGGAAGTCATCGTGCATTTGAATGACAAGGGCAATGTGGATGTCGTCGAAGGGGCGTTCATCCCTACGCCACGCAAGTTCGTGCCTCATCCAGTCGTTACCTCTGAAACTGCAGCGCACAAAGCACGAGCGGTTGTTCCAGGCAGCGCGAACGCCACAGTCAGTGATCCTGAACTCATCATACACGCACCCGTCGAAACCGCTCCGCGTCTGGCGTGGAAAATGGAAGTCACGGTCTCTGACACTTCACGCTGGTTGGTGGCTATTGACGCTCTCAATGGTGCGACACTCACTGCCTACAATCAGGTCACAGACGCCAATGTCTCCGGCTCCGGTGTCGATCTCTTTCGGACGACACGTTCGCTAAACGTCTTCTCTGAAGGCGGGCAATTCTTCATGATCGACACCAGCAAACAGATGTACGACCCGACCTCGGACCCACCCGCGTTGGACAAGACCCGTGGTGCAATTGTCGTACTGGATGCGGCAAATAAGAATCCGGATGCACAAGGTCGCATTTCCGTATCACAGGTCACCTCCAATAGTGCGACCTCTGGTTTTCTCCCGGATGCCGTGAGCGCGTCCTTCGGCCTTTCTCAAACCTACGACTATTTTCTCGAACGTCACAGTCGCAACTCTCTCGACGGACAAGGTGGGACGATGCTCGCCATCGTGCGATTCGGCGCCAATTTCGAAAACGCTGCCTGGAACGGTCAGATGATGTTGTTTGGTGATGGCTTGCCCTTCGCCGGTTCTCTCGATGTTGTAGCTCATGAACTCACTCACGGAGTGACACAGTTTTCTGCCAACCTCGTATACCTGAACCAGTCTGGTGCGCTCAACGAAGCCTTCTCAGATATTTTTGGCGAAGCGACAGAAGCGCGGACCAACGGTAGTGGGCCAGACTGGCTGGTTGGAGCGCAGTTGGGAGCACCACTGCGCAACTTAGCCAACCCCTCAGCGATCGAAATTTGCCCAGGGTGTGGTCCTTACCCACGGAACATGAGTCAGTTCATCAACACCTCGCAGGACAATGGCGGCGTCCATATCAACAGCACGATCATCGGTCATGCCTTCTATCTGCTGGCGCAGGGACCAACGAACGCTATCGGTATTCGAGACGCCGAACGTATCTTCTACCGTGCCTTGACCACACATGTGGTATGAAATTCACAATTTATCGATGCGCGGCTCGCCTGTATTCGAGCGGCAACAGAGATTTTCGGAGCCGGTGCCCCACAAACGGCAGCAACTGCCGCCGTCTTTGACCAAGTCGGCATTGCCGCAGCAGCTCCGACACCAGAACCACCAACGCTACCGACGATTAATGCACCTGATTCTACCCTGTTCCTCCGACGAGAAGCAGGGCAACTCCTGTTATCCCGTCGGGAAGAAGGTCGCGGAGACAGTAGCCTGGGAATCCGCTTATCGAGCAAAGAAGCGAGAAGCGCGCGGCCAGTCGTCTCGGGTGATGGCAGATTCGCAGTCTTCGTCGATGCCCGTAACGACATCTGCCTCATCAACACTGATGGAACGGAAGAAGAATGCCTGAATCGTCCGGGGACGGTCAGCTCGGTAGCCGTTTCACGCGATGGGCTGCTTTTTGGCATCGTGCTTCTCGATGGTGGGTTACCTGCCAACCTTATCTTAGTCATTGATCTGCGTCCTGGGCAGCAGAACAAACTCTTTGTCCTCTCGTCTCCGGCAATTGACGGTGTTTCGGCCAATACGGTGATATTTGCCGATAGTATGGATTTCTCTGCTGATGACCGTTCACTAATCTATGATGCGTTTAATGAAGTGACGCTCATTGATGGGTCAGAATTTGGTGTCTGGAGTATCTACACGATCGATCTGGCAACCAACACCACGCAAACAATCTTTCCCCCAACGCCAGGCATCGACATTAGTTTTCCGCGCTTCAGTCGTACCAGTGACAACTTTGCCACCTTCGACGTGCTCGACCAAGATACCAATCAGTCAACGGTCTTCGCGTGCAAACTCAGCACTGGCGATTGCAAGGCAGTCGCGAACGTCAATGGCCCGTTTGGGGTTCCCTCCTATACTGGCGATGATAGTGCTATCATTTACTCACAAGCTGATAGCTCAACCCTGACCGGATTTTCCTTGTTTCGCCAACCACTGGCAAACGATCGCCTCACACCGGTCGGCAGTCCAACCTTATGGTTGAGCAACGCCGACTATAGCGTGATCTACCGCCGCGGGCAGACAGCGCCAGGGCCAGGAGGGGTTGCATTGGAAAACCCGGCTTCAGGCTCCGTGCAAAGTGGGATTGGGTTGATCTCGGGCTGGGTCTGCAATGCTTCGCGTATCGATATCGACATCGATGGTCAAGCACAGTTCCAGGCTGCCTATGGCACAGGTCGCGGAGATACACAAACCGCTTGTGGGGATGCCAACAACGGCTTCAGTCTCTTATTCAACTGGAACTTGCTGAGCCCAGGGACACATCGAGTGAGGATACTGGCTGACAACGTAGAAATCGCGAGTTCGACCTTCACCGTGGCCACGTTAGGGCTTGGGCAATTTGTTCGCGGCTTATCTGGCGCATTCTCGCTGCCGGACTTCCCGCAGAGTGGCAGAACGGCACGTGTCCAATGGCAAGAGGCCAACCAGAACTTCGTGATCACCAACGCAGGCGGCAGTAGTACCGGCGGGGGCAGCAATAATCCTGGCACCCAATTGGAGAATCCTGCGCCTGGCTCGTTCCAGAGTGGATTTGGTCTCATTTCTGGATGGGTCTGTAACGCCAGTCGCATTGATATTGACATCGATGGTCGCGCCACGTTCCAAGCCGCATACGGCACGGGACGAGCAGATACGCAAAGCGCATGTGGTGATACGAATAATGGCTACGGCCTGCTGTTCAACTGGAACTTGGTGGGAGACGGTACCCATTTCGTACGCATTCTTGCCGATGGTGTAGAAGTCGGTCGGTCAACCTTCACTGTCGCGACGCTCGGCCTCGGTGAGTTTCCACGTGGACTAAGCGGCACCTTCACGGTACCTGGGTTCCCTCAATCTGGCAGATCGACGCAAATTCAGTGGCAGGAAAGTGGCCAAAATTTTGTCATCATTGGTGTGCAGTAACTAACGACTTGCGATTACGTTTCCCTAATTCTTCAGCTGTCGACCCTCACTCTAGCTCTCTCCCTACCAAGGAGGGCCCTGGCCTGGTGCAAAGACGCCTCACGCTGCCTGTTGAAAGTGGACCTGCTTTTCTTCCGCTAGCGTGAGCTGGCGGAAGGCCTGTTGGCGTTGGGCCTGGAGCGACGGCCCCAGGTGCTGCTGGCACCACTGCCGGACTTGTGTGGTAGAAACCGTCGCCAGTGCGTCTCGAATCACTTCGGGTGTAGTGGA
>VGTJ01000250.1 GCA_016874775.1 Deltaproteobacteria bacterium | reverse complement strand
GAGAGGCCGGGGGAAAGAAGCTCTTCAATTGTGTCCATTCGGTCATGGTCAGGTCCGTTGGATAAACTCGCGGCAGTGTATTCATCCCTCAAGCTTACCAATCCCTTTTTCAAAACACTCTCTAACACCTGGAGATAGGGCTGCATACGGCTTGGGAGTCGTAAATCGTTGTCTTCCGCAGAGATGACGAAGATCTGATTCAAAGCAAAAGTCATGCGCTGCCGCAGTTGGTCTGGTGCCAAGAGTGCACGGGCGAAGAAACGTACCTGCAGCGGATACATGGTGTAATTGCGCAAGCGACACTCGCCTTGGCAATCTTCGGGTGGTCGTCGTGACCACAGACCAAGGTCAGGATAGGAAGGGAGTGGCTGCGTGAACTGTTCATCGAGAAAGGCTTCAAAGCCCACTGCTTGAACATGACCGATAAGTTCGGGGGTCGGGCCAAAGGTTGATTGTTCAAGAAATCGGACGGTATCGGCAAGAGAGGGAGGCGCAGCGAACACCGACTGTGCCGTTGGGAAGGAGAGGCAGAACGCTATACTCCAAAAGGTGAGATATAGACCTTTCCAGCAAGAGAAAGAAAAACGAAGTAAGGGGAACAATCGAGGTATCGTGATCATCGCGTCCTCCAGTCTTTGCCTGGGAGGAGAACGCATGCGAAGCAAAAAAGTTCCCAGCGCAGAAACGTGCGTATAGCGCACGCTACAAGTCGTTTTCTTTCTTCGTTCCCGCTGGAGCTTGGTCAGGCTGCAGATACACAATCGTTGCTCCCCAACCCCCGGCTTCGGGTGGCGCATCCTGAAACGATTGGACGAACGGGAGACGGGTCAGTAAGGCACGAATACTTTCCCTCTGCACCCCTCTCCCTTTACCGTGAATCAAACGAACAACCGAAAAGCCAGCTTCACAACATTGTGTGAGATATTCTTCGACGACGCTGCGAATCTCCTTCGGTTGGAACGGATGAAGATCGAGGACATCTTCGAGCGGCAGCTCGACCGGTTCTGGGAAAGGGTTTTCATCATCCAACGAATCAAAGGGACCCATATCGTTGGGGTTTTTTGTTGCCATAATGCACGACCATCCTGAGACTATCCGTTGAACGGTTCGATCAACTCTAGAAACGTTCCATCCGGATCTTTGAAACAGAAGAACTTCGCGCCTGCTTTGCTCCCGAAGCGAATGACAACTGGCTCAGAGACACATTCAACCCCGTCTGCTTTGAGACGCGTGTACTCGTCATCAAGGTTCTTAGTGAACAAGGCAATACGGGCAATGCCAGTATGATAGAGGTGGGCGTAGGGAGTGCCATCGGTCGGTGGTTTTTTCCACTCGATCAAGTCGAGCCGGGTCGCGCGTGGGTCGTCACTGAGCGACAATAACGCTGCCTTCGCAACACTATTGGGAATACCGAGCCCGACATCATTGCCTTTGTTGGGTCCTTCCCCGATATCGAGCACGAGTTTAAATCCTAAGTTCTTGTAGAACGCGAGTGAACGATCAAAATTCTTGACGTTGACGTTGATGTGAAAAATGGACTTAATCATAGCGTAATTCCCTCCTTGTTATGGCGCGGCATCTTCTCGAGTGGCCATATCCATTGACCAGCGGACTTCTTCTTCTTTGAAAAACAATGCGCCTTTCTTCTTCGCTGGGAGCAGTGCGGCAATATCTTGATAGTGTTGCTTTGCTGCCGCTGCTACCTGCACTATGATGGGTCGAGAACTCACAGGGAGTTCTGGATAAATAACCGAGAGAATGTACTGGTGCTCCAGGAGCGCGTTCGCGATTTGCTCATTGAGAGTGTCCTTTTCATCGGTGGCGGTGCTGAACAGGTGGATGACTCGCGCACGGTATGCGTGATAACGCTCAGCGGCTATGGCTGCAGCCTCCGTCTTTTCCGCTTTGACCATTGCTTCAAGTTCTGCCAGTTTCTCTCGGGCAAAGGAAAGACAGAGGCGTACTTTCTCTGTCGGCGTGCGAGCGAGCATGAGCGATCCTTCTTCTCGCACGGCATCTAAACGATACAAGGTGCTATCGGGAGTGCGTCCAGGCTCTGGGAGCCATTCGATATTGCCAAAGGCGCTAGAAAACCCGTGACCAGCGAGAGCTGGGGAAGACAAACAGAGGATGACACCGGTCAGCAATGGAAGACACAGATCTCCACGGATGTTGCATAGGCGCCGAGTCCATCCCATCGTACCCAACTGAGCAGTGAGATGTGGATACGTCCTTCTCGCGAACGTATGTCCTGAGCCTAGTCGAAGGGCGGGAATCCAGAAGGTGAGAAGGGGAAGCACGGATGCCTGCCTGCGCGGACGTGACGGTTCAGTGTGCATTGGAACTATCCTTGCGGCGAACGCGGGACTTGATCACTTGGTGCGACAATCGAACGAACCGTTGTGTCCATTCCTTCGCTATACTCTGCGACGTTGACGGTAAAATCTGCAACCATCGGTTTGCCGCCCGGTGCACATTCGAAGAACACTTTGTAGGTGCCAGCGGTAGGAAAAAAATGATGGACTGGTAAGTCCGGCCCATAGTAGACCTGCTTCTGTGGTTCCCGCATGAGTTGCACCATCATTTGCGCCATGTGGTTAGGGTTCGAGGTATGATCGCGCATTGCCGTCATCATAGCTGCCATTTGCGGGGTGTAGGTATGCTGATGGCCAAAGTTGGCGGCATCCGTCCGCCATGAGGCCATATGGACTTCAGTGCCAAGATACATACCCAGGTTTGTGACCGGGGTGCCATCCTGATGAGTGAGGCGGAGAACCAGTTCAGTATCGTACCCCGCGAGGGGAGGATCTGGTGAGGTTGTGAGTACGGCCTGATATTGCCCAAAGGTCTTAGTTCTCGTCAGGTCTATGGCGACCTCGGAGGGAGACGTACTGCCACTGACAGTCAGGGCAAACTGCTTCATCCAGCTCCGATCTTTGTGTGTGAATTCGCTGGCAATGAGATACTCGCCTGCGCTCGGGAATGTATAGGGGTAATGAAACGTCGCTGCAGTGAGGTCTTGGGCGGTCAGCGGAGCGAAATCTTCGTGGTGGATATGCACAAAGGTACGAAAGTCCCGGCTGACAATGAAAGTGTGCAGAGCGCGTTCGTGCAGGATTTGTAAATCGGAGACTGGTTTGCCAGATTGAACATCGGTGATGCGATAGGTGAGGGATACCGGCTCTTGTGCCTGTGGCTGCGGGGGAGCGACCGAGAGGGCTAAACGATATGGGCCATCGGGTTGGCCAATGAGGATGGTTTCTGCTGCCTTTTGGCAGCCGAGAAGAGAGACAAGACACAAGGCAAGGAACAAAATTGTCCGCTGCCGGTATGGCAGAACGCACGGAGCGCAGACCGATGCATGATGACTGACAACCCTTCCTTGTATTTTCAGTTTGTCGTTCATCGTTCCACGCGCTACCTGCATCGTTGTTCTCCCTACTGACTACCGACTGCTGACGACTGACTACGCTCTCGGGCTGGTCATAGTCCGTTTACGCAAGAGTGTCAAATGATTCTTTTTATTTTCCTAATAAAAATAAGGAGTTGTAATTCTGTGGGGCATTTAGGGACATTGCTTTTCTCTAGCCCTTCCTTTATACCAGGAGCCTACGTGGAATGGGGATGGGGGCCTCAGAGTATTAGGGGTCGGCTGTTACCAACGGGAAGGGTTAGGAGGATGTTCGTGGATCCACGAATGATTCATTTGTATAGCTATTATCGCGAAGCAGAATTGCGGGGAGCGACGCTCCTTCTAAAATTGATTATGCGGGTCGATGACCCAGAGTCACAGGTCAAACTCTCTCGTCACTTGGCAGATGAAACTCGTCATGCATGGCTATGGACGAAACGCATTGCCGATCTTGGCAGCACCCCTGTTCCGGTGGATGATGGGTATCAGGTCCGTATCGGCAAAGAAGTCGGCATTCCGCGCACGCTCATTGATCTTTTTGCCTTGACGGTGGTTGTCGAAGAACGCGCCCAGCGTCGCTATCTTGAACATGCCCGTCAACCTGGCACTGATCCACAAACCCGAGAACTCTTGCACGAAGTGACTAAAGACGAGAAGTGGCATATCGGTTGGATCAAAAATAAACTCAACGAGCTTGCTGCGGCGAACGGTGGCGAAGAGAAGATGCGAGCGACTCTCGAACGGTATCGCCAGATTGATAATAAAGTCGTGGCAGAAATGCAAGAGAAAGAACGTGCAGCCTTTGGCTTCTCTTTCTCTGATGATCCGGCAGAGACGATTGGACTCGCCGTCAACCAGTAGCTTGAGCGAGGTATGCCGGGAGCGCCTGTGAAAGGAGCTGCCGAGAATCGTTCTTCCGCTCCCTCGACCCCTGCATCTTCTGACCAGGGGGGAGAGGGACGTGTCCCTGAGCAAGAGGGGAAACGAAAAAAGAAGATTGTTCGCCCCGCGCGCGAAAAGCACCGCCTGATCGCGCGTTGTGAATATTGCCTCTTCTTACTGCTGTTCAGTTTTCTCCGCTTCTTGCCATTTCCTGTCGCTTTTCGTGTTGGCGAATGGATCGGGGTATTGTTGTATCACTGCGACCGTCACCACCGTAGAGTTGGGCTCATAAACCTCGCCATTGCCTTTCCGCAGAAAACCGTTGCTGAGCATCACGCGATTTTGCGTAGCAGTTTTCTCAACCTTGGCCGTATGGTGGCTGAATTCTGCCATATGCATACGCTCACTCCGGAATCGATTACTGAACGCATTACCTTTACCGACCCAGAGCGGTGGCGAGAAATCGTGAACAAAGCCAAGCCCACAGGGGCTGTGATCCTTACTGCGCACTTTGGCAATTGGGAACTGCTGGCGTACTCGCATGCGCACTATGGCTTTCCGATTCAGATTATTCACCGTCGGTTACGTAACCCCTTTATTGATGATGTCATCGTGCGAGAGCGTGAGTGCAGTGGTAATAAAGTCATTCGGAAGACGGTGGCAGGAATTGAGGTGTTTCGTGCACTGCGACAGAAGGCGTTCGTCGCAGTGGCGATTGATCAGAATGCCTCTGGACGAATGGGTATTTTTGTTCCCTTCTTCTCCCGCTTGGCTTCAACTTCCAGTGGTGCGGCTGGGCTCGTGCTTGCCGCCGGCGTGCCTGTAATTCCAGCATTCCCGATACGAGAGAACGGCACGTGGCGACATCGGATCGTCATGGGAGAGCCGATCGAATTCGTTCCGACCGGGAATCAAGAAGAGGATTTACGCGTACTGACCGAGAAGTTTTCGGCAGTTGTACAACACATCATCGAGCAATATCCTGACCACTGGCTGTGGATTCATAAGCGCTGGAAACGTCGTCCAGCAGGTGAAGCACCGATCTATTGACCTTCCGCTCTCTTAGTCCTCAAGCGAACCACAAGCAATGCCCCGACGAGACCTATCACGCTGAGTGATTCTGAGTGGAAGGGATATCGAGCCCTTCGACTTCGCTTCGTTCCGCTCAGGATACCCTGCGTCGAAAGGCTCAGCGTGACATCGACGTGGCATTCTCCTCACGTACGGTGTCCAAAGGTGCTGCGGTCCCAGTTAGATCTTGGGCATAATGTCGTGCACGAGCCGCCGCATGTCTGTGATCGTCTTTGCAGTTGGGGTTCCACTGAACGGTGGCCACAACAAGGGCATAGTCATACCAGCATCTCGGTAGCGCTTGAGATTATCAGTGATCTGGTCAGCCGTACCGACCAGTGTGGGCGTGAGCTTACCGCGTGGCGTTTGATCGGTTTTTTCGCGTGTGACCTCAAACGGGATCATGCTACAGATTTCGAGTGCGTCGATAGCGTTCGGCGTTCCCATCTTCACGAACTCCTCCTTGATGGCCGTACGCCAGATACCGATCGCTTCTGGTGTATCCATGATGCCGATCCACCCTTCGAGGCTGTACTTCGTGACGCGCGCTGCCGCAAGGTCCGGCCTGCCTAAGCCACCGAAAAACATTGGTGGTCGTGGTTTCTGCACCGGCTTCACGCCAAAGCCGCATTTCGGAAAGTCGGCGAACTCGCCGTGATACTCGAACACGTCGTTGGTCCACACTCCCTGCATTACCTCGATTGTTTCTCGTACATGCTTGTTGCGTTTCTGGTAGATGTGTGCAGCGCTGGCTGCGGCGAATTCCTCTGGCATCCAGCCTGAGCCCACGCCCACATTGATGCGCCCGCCCGAGAGGTGATCCCAGGTGGCGATTTCAGCGGCAAGCACGCCAGGGGCACGATAGGGGGTGACAATGATGCTGACGCCCAACCGCACGCGTTTGGTAATAGCCGCGAGGTATGGAATGAGAGGTAAGCCATGCAGGAACTCCGCACGGGCGCTGACGGGCAGGGCCTTAGAGAGTGTTTTGAAAAAGGGATTGGTAAGCTTGAGGGATGAATACACTGCCGCGAGTTTATCCAACGGACCTGACCATGACCGAATGGACACAATTGAAGAGCTTCTTTCCCCCGGCCTCTCGCCG
>VGTJ01000249.1 GCA_016874775.1 Deltaproteobacteria bacterium | reverse complement strand
ACTCAGAAATGGGCTCCTGCAGCACCATTGGCAACGCCGGTCTTAGCTTGTCGGGGCCGTGCCGCCAAGCATAGCACTGTCTCGTTTCTGCCTCCACGCTCCGCGCCGCGCGCTGTGGAGGACTCAGAATGACAGGGATCGGAGTCCTCAGCGCAAAGTGTACGAGTGTTCTCAGATCTGATCTAGGGGGTGTTTTCGTCACAGATGGTGCGCAAGGCTTTCCACTGTTTCGCAGTGAGGGCATCCCCTTTGCCACGCACCAGGGCGCGGATCGCAGCGATGCGCTCTTTCCCTGGAGGGTGAGTTGAAAGGAACGACATCAGTTGATCTTCGACCGATTCCTTGACGCCGTGATGAGCGGACTTCACCTCGTCAGTCGCTTGATAGCGAGTGAAAAAATCAATCAGTCCCTCGCCACGAATGTCGGCTTTGTTCAACATCTCAACCCCTACCCGGTCAGCCTCGGTCTCAGTTTCTCGACTGTACGACAACGTAAACACGACTTCTCCCAGGTGAGCTCCTGAGGCTGCAGCAGCCGAAAACCCGCCGAGCACCGTTCCGCTCACCATTCGTAGTCCCATCGCATGGACTAACCCGCGGAGTGGGTGACGCTGGACTTGGTGCGCCATTTCATGGGCAAGCACTCCTGCAACCTCCTCTGGTGATTGAGCTGCGGAGATGAGGCCTTGAAACACAACGATATAGCCGCCAGGTAGCGCAAAAGCGTTAACGACCGGAGATCGGTGCACCCGCACGGTAAAAGGCGCCCCGGTCGGCATGGTTACGGCAAGTCGCTCGGTTAAGGATTGAAGAGCAGCTCCCCCAGCTTCTCCGCGACACATGGGCGTCTTTTGTACAAACGCTTCATTAACGTGTTGCCCAAAGGCGGCTTCCCATTGAACGGGAGTCAGACGGGCTAAAGGGTCAGCCAAGCGCGGAATACCCCAGAAGAGGGCACAGACAGTAGCTGCGACTGCGATCCCCCAACTGACCAATCGAGTCGTACTGCTCCGCGGAGGTCTCCTCTCTTCACACGCGTTCGGCATTGCGCGGTGGAGCAGCATCAGAAAGCGCTGGTCATTGATCGTCACGCTCGCGTCACTTCTTTCACTGTGACGGAGACGCACACAGTGGCCGCGATACAGCGTACTGAGCGTCTGTAAACCAGCGTACGACCATTCATCGACAAGCTGGGCGTTCTCATAAAAGAGGCGTAGCTCGCGTGGCCCAAGAGCAACCTGTAATGTACGGCGCTCAGCCGTCCGCCCGTCGGTGAAAAACGCGTGAAATAGTATGAGTCGTTAGACACTCCCCATACCAAAAACGCCGACCAGTCCTTCCCCGGTAGCCGGAACTTCGTGGTCGCTCTGCAAGATGCGCAGATACTCAAATTCGCCATCGATACGCAAATGGGTCGAAAGTACGTGCGCAGTGCGGACGACGACGAACGGGTAAGCGAATCCTAATGTCGCAATCAGTAACAGCCAGTTACCTATTGTAAGGCGTAGCAACTCACTGCCAGAGATTGTCGAGCGAAAGGTTACGCCTTGCAGTTGCGTGTGCTCGGCAACATACCGATACTCCGCCGCACGGTACCAAAACCAGCTCAGGCCTAATGTCGGAATCAACAACAGATACGACTTCAGGAAAGCAGCGAACAGTTCCTTGCCTCGGCCATCGTACGTAAGTCGCTCACTACCAAACCAGGTGTTATTAAGTGTGTAGTTGAGCATGTGGTGTCGCATGAACGGTGTATAGAGCCCCAGCGTTAACACAGCGATGCCTTGAGTGCTAACCCAGGTTTTGGCATAGGTGATCGCTGAGCCAGACTGGGCAAAGCGAATCCCACGCCATCGGGTGCGACTCAGGAGATATTGCCGGGCACTGTACATCCCAACCCCAATCAGGATGTACATAATGTAGGTGAAAATGATGCGTACCAGCGTCTCAAATTGTGGATTGAACGACGTCACGGCACGGGAAGCCAGCTGCGTAAACGTAATCACGCCCCCGGTCACCGCGAGGGCGCGTAGAAAGCCAAGAAAAAGTTCTTTCCCTTGCCCCGTATATTCGAAGTGCTCGTCATCGAAACTGGCCTGACTCCACAGGTACTGACGAATACGTGTTTTTCCCCAGAAACGGTAGACCCCGAGTGTGAGGATATTAAACAGCACATTCGTTAGAAAAAGGCCAAAAAGGTCGCGGGCATCCGCAGGGCAGCGGAAGCGCCGGACTGACTTATACAAGAGCATGCAGCGAACCTTTCGGTGCAGCGGAGTTCGCTACTGCTATCGGCGTCCAGAGTCCCTGCTTTACCGTACTCGCCTAGCCGTCTCCAGCCAGGCAGATTTTGTTAGGAGACACGACGTTGGGCAAGAATTTGCCTGAGAAGGTCGCGGTCAATTTTACTTTTTACCGTACGGCGATCAAGCTGCAGGCGACGCGCGGTTTCCTCGTAACTTCCCGTTTGTGCATAGATAATTGTACTGTAGCGGCAGAGCAGCTCGTCTGCGGTCAGCGTACCAGCCTCAAAAGCTCTCACCACCTCCTCCGTCAGCCCCTGCTTTTGCACTGGTACTGGTCGGCACTCCTTGCGCACCAGTACGTTCCTCACACACTGTTCGAGTTCGCGAATATTGCCAGGCCAAGCATAGTGAGATCCCAACTCTTGCACAATCCACGTTTCCACTTCCTGTGCGAGCGCCTCCCCTTCCTCACCAGCGATGCGGCGACAAATGAAGAGGAGCAACTCTCGCAGCCCTGCAGAGGATTCTTGCAGTTGCTCATATAATGAAGGGGTCGTCACCACATCAGAACAGAGGCGATAGTAGAAATCTTCGCGAAAATGCCGCTCTTGCATGGCCACCAAGAGGTCGCGGTTGGTCGCCGCTATCAGTTTGCCACGGAAATGACGATCGCTTGTTTCCCCTAGCGGTTGAAAGGTCCGAGTTTGCAGTACCCGTAACAATTTGACCTGAATCGTAGCTTCGAGATCACCAATCTCATCAAGAAACACCGTCCCAAGCGCAGGGCACACCTCTAGCCACCCTTTGCGATCCTGTAAGGCGCCGGTGAAGGCGCCACGACGATGGCCAAACAGTTCCGACTCAATCAACGTCGAAGGCAGAGCCGACAGATTGATGGCGTAAAACGAGCCGCTGAAGTCATCAGCAAAGGTCAACGTTTTGGCATCGAAAGGAACATAGCGAGACAACCCGATCGCACGCGCAACAAGCTCTTTCCCCGTGCCAGAAGGTCCACGAACCAACGTCGTAAAGTCACCCATGCGGTCGAACAACGTCCGCCGGTAGCGGCGCATATCGTAGGTAAAAATCGATTGCCATACAGCAGCGCGCAGGCGAGCGGCAGCCAGTGAACTGCCAATGATTGATTCGATGATGTGATGAAATGCCCGGCGGATTTGAAAGAAACAGGCGAAGAGATGCGCCGTATCGTACACTACCGGCAAGCGAACATCGGGAAGCGAAAAAAAATGATCCCAATCCTGGAGAAACTCCGAGTAGAACCCAAGCCGTTTCGCGTTCGACCGCTGCTGCTGACTTTGCGTGATGAGCGTATAAAAATGAGACTGCGTACGATGGAAGAGAAGAAACAGGGCCGCATCTTCATAGAGCCCGAGATCCTGCGTTGCGGCTGTTATGCCCTTCGCAAGGCGGTCACGCAGTTTTTCCATCAAGAGCGCAACCCGATCGGCAATAGCAGTATTGTTCGCTCGGGGCGTGCGGGGGTCATCGACACGAAGACTCCAGACGGCCTCACCTTCGACAAAGTCGGCACCCAATGCTTCACGTTCGTACGTAATACGCTCTGGTAAGAACGGGTTGCAGTAGCCGAGTTTAGCTACTGCTTGGAGAAACACACGCTCCTCACCGTTGAGAAATGCCATAAAAGACTACCTAAGCGTTTAGTACAACACCTGTTGCGCCTTCAGGCGCGCGATCGTTTCATCGCCATAGCCCAGGATGTCGCGGAGGACTTCGTCTGTATGTTGCCCGAGTAACGGCGCAGGAGAGCGTACCCCATTCGCTGAATTGGCAAGCACCCACGGAATTCCTGCGTGCGTCTGCGTCCCCACGATCGGATGTGACAGTCGCGCGAAAAAACCACGGCTATTCAATTGCGCATCTTCTACCAGGTCTTTGCTACTCATCGAGGGAAAGGCAGCGACCCCGGCAGCTTGTAAACTATGAGTGATCTCCCACCGATCACGTTGTGAGGTCCAGCCCGTAATCAACTGCTCCACTTCGTCTTCGTGCGTTTTCCGCTCTCGTGCAGTCAGGAACCGTGGATCGTGTATCAGCTGCTCTTGTTCCATCACACGGCACAATGCCCGCCATTCCTCTTCTGTGCTGCAGGCGATCGTCACCCACACATCCTCGCCAAGACAACGAAAACAATTGTGTGGTGCCATCCACGTGTCCCGGTTTCCGTGCCGCTGCGGTTCTCTGCCGTTCATGGCATATTCCATCCAGCCTTCTGCGGCCAACACAGCGGCAGAGCCCCACAACGCGATATCGATATACTGCCCTTGGCCAGTGCGTTTGCGTGCAGCAAGGGCGGCACAAATAGATACGGCAGCCGTAATCCCAGCATTGGGATCACCAATGGAGACGCCGAGTTCACGCGGAGTATCACCCGGATATCCTGTCAGTGCCGACAGACCGGTGAGGGGCGGGATGGCAGGACCATACCCCATGTAGTCTTGCAGTGGGCCAGTATGACCGTAGCCAGAAATCGACGCGACGACTACATCTGGCTTCAACTTTTTCAGCTCTTCATACCCTAACCCAAGCTCGTCCATCACTCCTGTCGCAAAATTATCAATGACCACGTCGCTCTTCAGAATGATCTCTTTCGCCAATGCGACGCCTTCGTCTTTGCGCAAATTGAGACGGATACTTTTCTTCCCCTGATTCCATTGATTGAAAGGGCCAGAACTATCAAACCCAGGTTTGACTCCCCGTGGTGAGATCGGTAATCGTCGCATCAGGTCAAGATGGGCTTCAGATTCAATCTTGATCACTTCTGCACCGAGATGCGCCAAGTGCATCGTACAATAGGGTCCAGCCCACACCCAGGAAAAATCAGCGACACGTACACCGTCTAACGGAAGTGGGAACGTCCGGTGTCCGGCGTCCGAAGTCAAAAATCCAGCAGACCCTGATTTGACCTGCCCCGGACTTGCCCCGACCGGTTCTGGATCTGCCTTGATTTCCTCATTGTGTTGCCCACGCAGCGGTGCTGGCCGTCGGATTTGCCACCACGGTTCGTGCAATTGGTACGGAGCCCCGAGGTGCGTCAGAGTTCCTGCACGAGGATGGGAAACTTCCACAAAGAAATTACGAATACGAAGTTGCTCCTGTCGCGCTAGACCTGCCATTGTCAACACTGGCGCAAAGCACAGCCGCCGCGCCTGAGCCGCGTGAAATAAATCTTCAACCTTCCATTGTCGTGTCCATTCCTCGACGTAGACTCCGAGTGCGTCCTGATTCTTGATACGATTGGTTCGACCGGAAAAGATATCCCAACTCGTCCACTCCGGGGTCCCCATCAGCTCAACCAGACGCTCCCACTGATCCTCTTCTGGGCAAACAATGAAGATGAGCCCATCTTGGCATTCATACATGCCCCACGGATACATGTAACGTTGCCCTAACCGCGAAGCGATGCGCCCCAAATAACCGTAGTACACAATCGCCTGCTCAAGGAACGAAGCAATAAAGGCTTGCACTGAAAGATCGATGTGCTCACCGATACCGGTCGACAACGCACGAAAATATGCGCCGAGGGTCGCGGTTGCCGCGGCTAGCCCACCTTGAAACCCGCACTGTTCGCCAAAGGCTTTGAGTGGTGGCAGTTCGGGTCGCTCTAACGCCCCTGGGCTTAACCATGCCCACCCTCCGGCATGGGCAAGTGTCAGTTCACACGCCTGATAGTCTTTGTGGGGGCCGGTCAGGCCAAAAGGGGTGATCGAGCACATGACTAACCGTGGATTGATCTCACGAAATGTCTCGTACACAAGACCGTTCTTTGCCATATCACGGGGGGAATAGTTGTGAATCAAAATGTCAGCCCAACGAACTAAACGGAGAAGCGCGTCCGGTTGACGGGAGCAATCGATCGTTACTCCGCGCTTGTTGGAATTGAGATAAAGAAAAAGCCCACTTTTCTCTGGATCGACAACGTCGCCAGGAAACGGGCCACGCAAACGCGCGGTATCGCCACTAGGGTCTTCAACCTTGACGACATCTGCGCCAAGATCGGCCACCAATTTCGTCGCCTGCGCTGCAGACACCATGTTGCCTAATTCAAGGACTTTCACCCCTTCGAGTCCGTACATATTCGTTGCTCCTTACCGAAATAACCGCAGGCTATTCTACCGGAAACAATTTCTTGCGCTTCCCCCTACCCTAATGAAACCAAGAGCCAGGAACTTTCATCTTCTGTGGAGGGTTGATATCAGGACTTACGCTTTGGACCTTAACAAGCCGTGACATGAGGGTTTTGTAGTTCAGCGCGAAGGTAATGACTAAACAAACTCTCCCGCACGGCATACAGGGTCTGGCCCAGTTCTTG
>VGTJ01000248.1 GCA_016874775.1 Deltaproteobacteria bacterium | reverse complement strand
CAGGTGCAATTCTTCGGCGTGCTCACCAAATATTCGACGTACTGCTTCTTGGTAATCATATCCCTAAAATGATACTTGTGGTCCTCAAGCGTAAGTCCTGTATCGGCGTCGTGTGTGTTTCTCCTGCGATTTCTTGGGTCGTTTCCATGACATTGATGTCCTCGTACTGCATCGAGTGAGGAGCGTCGTACCTTGCTGACAGTATCTCCCCTCTGCTGCCACACTGTCAAAGAGCGTAACGCTCTGAGCATCGTTACGCTTGCTTACCGTGGCAAGTTGAATTCGTCGACTTTGGTTTTTAGCATCGTGCCGACGCCAGCGATTTCTTCCTGCATTGCTTTAGGGTCACTGATGGTTCGTCGCAAAAAGAGCGCTGTCGCGTGTTGGACAGTTGCAAGATGGCTCGGGGCAAAATCGAAGACATGGGCAACACCGGCAATGAGATGCAGATCAGCGATCACGCCTGCCCGCACCAATGCTTCGTACATGCGGATGCTATGCGATGGTGGGACATACGTATCAGCTCCACCATGCCACAGCGCTGTGGAAGGAAAGTGGGGAGTGACGTACGAATAGGGAGAGATCGCTTGGACTTGCTCCTCCGTCAGTTTGTCTTCGAGTAGCAAGGATGCCGGTAGGTAACCATCCGACGCCGCGATCGGCGCGTCGCCGTTGTAGCATCCGGGCCAGTCTTGCTTGAACAAGGTTACTGGATAGATCGAGATGATGGCATTGATGGTACTGGAGACCTGCGCGTTGCCACCGTGTCCTTCCCACTCCGCTCGCCCATTGGTTGCTGCTGCCATGAGTGCGAGATAGGCGCCCGCGCTACATCCCTGGAGAGCGATCCGGTTCGGGTCTACATCCAAGCGGTCGGCATTGGCTCGTGTCCAGCGAATCGCAGCTTTGACATCATGTAGTGCCGCCGGCCACGGCGCTTCGCCGAGCAAGCGATATTCGCTCGGCAGGCAGGTGAAGCCCAGTGCACTGAGACTCCGCGCATGATCGGCCATCATTTTACGGTTACCATAGCGCCAGCGACCGCCATGCAATTGCAGAACAGCAGTGCGGTAGTTCTGCGTTCCGGTCGCAGGGAAAATATCGACGCATAACTCGCGACCATTGCCTGTGCCATACACCACATCGTATTGCATAGCCATCTTCGCCCCTCTGTGTGTGATGAAGCGTGTCTCACTCCTTCATCCTGAGTTACTCGACCGTACGTGGAGGAATCTCTTTTAGTCTGGGCATGACCTCTTTGGCGAAGAGTTTCAGCCCTTTTTCCGCCTCGGCGTGGGTCATGAATCCCGACCGGCCAATGATGACCAAATGGCCAAACCCGCCCACGTTCGTGTAGAAATCCATGATTTGTTGATAGACGGTATCGGGGCTCCCAGCAAAGAGAATCTGGCGCGCCATCGCTTGTTCTGCAGTAAGACCGATCAGTCCACCCACATTCTGAATCGCCGACACGACCGGCTTACCAGCTCCCGTTTCTTTGTCGCTCCGCACAGGTGGTTGCGGCTTGGTCCGATACACCTGTGGAGCGAATTGTGGTGCCATTGCTCCTGGTAGAAACTGCGCGTACTGCGGTGCCATCTTGAGGCTGGTGTTGAGGAACCACAGCAACTTGCTGCCAATGGCGACTCCTTCCTCATGCGTCTCACCCACATACGCTAACGCCGCATAGGCAAAGTTACTGGTGGTGACTGGTGGAAGCCCGGCCTCGGCACGGGCCTGGCGATAGGCACTCCAAGCCCGCTTGGTGCCGTCCTCTCCGCGTAAGACGAGCACATTCACCATGCCGCGACGCCCGACTTCACTGGTAGTGTCAGGATCACCAGTCGCTGCCCATAAGGGCGGATGCGGCTGTTGCCATGGGCGCGGCCAGATGTTGACGTGGCGATGAGTAAAATGCTTGCCCTCCCAACTAAACGGCCCATCTTGATGCTGCAACGTTTTGATCACAAGATCGATCGCTTCCCAATAGCGCTCGATGTTGGTCACTGGATTGGCATTGTTTGACGCCATCTCGCTGGCGCCTGACTTCACGAAGCCGATATCCAAGCGCCCACGCGAGATCACATCGGCGGTGGCATACTCTTCAGCAACCCGCACTGGATCTGGGCGCAGGGAGATGAGGGTACCCATACTGAGGATACGGACCTTACGGGTTTGTCTGGCAAGAATACCGAGAATTAGTGGATTGGCACCAAACAGTGAGTTGATACCAGCATGATGCTCGATGGCAACGACATTGATCCCCAGATCATCACACAACATGAACTCGTCGAGCGTTTCCTCGAACAGATTGGCAGCGATCGCCGGGTCACAATATCGGTTCGGTAAGCTCGCGCGCACTGAATCGGCACGATCAAGCACATCTTGCGGGACGAATGGGTAGGGGTTTTCGTTGTGGTACCAAATCTCCATTGTTGCTCCCCTCCTTTGCGTGGTGTGTAGCTATGCTTCCAAGAACCGCACGACGTGGTCAACAAAGACTGCGGGCTGTTCAATTTCCGGATGGTGGCCAGCGTTGGCGATCACTTCGAATCGGGCATGAGGAATGAGCTCGCTATACGCGCACCCGTACGAAGGCTCCACGATTCTGTCGCTCGCGCCCCATAACACCAGTGTCGGGCACGTAATCGTGTGCAGCCACCGCTTCAATTGCGGGTTATGCATGTAGGGATGCCAACCATAGAGACACAGCGACTCCCAATTCTGCGCACGGACGACTACGGCATCGTCGGACATGGCATTGAAATCTGGCGTCCACTGCTCGGGCGCGTGCCAACTGCGACGCTGTACTTCCTGCGGCGAGGTGTTAAAGACATCAAGGATATCAGGTGTTTCCCGGTCTGAGATCTTGATGCCAAAGGCATCGACAAGCACAAGACGATCGATGCGGTGACAACATGTCACCGCGAGTTCTGCAGCGAGCCACCCCCCGAATGAGCACCCCATAACCGTGACCTTTTCATACGGCAGCGTGTTAAGCAGATCGAGATAGAGATGGACGAGATCGTAGACCGTGTCAAAGTCAGCCGGGCGTGGGGAGTGACCAAAGCCGGGATGCGAGGGCGCGATGATCGCCACACGGCGACTGAGGAAGTCGAGAAACGGGGCGTGTGGGTCAATGTTCTGCATGCCATGCAGTAGCAGCACTGGTTGCCCTTGTCCGCGACGTAGCACTTCGAGTCGACTATTGCCAACCGATAACCATTCCATCCCTGACGGGTCTGTGTCGTTCATCAGCAGATCTCCTTCAGCGTTGGACAGTGTGCTGAGAATCCAGCGCGTTGACAACCCACCCATGGCCCAACCAGATGGTGTCCGCGACGTGATCTGTGGTCTTCCTGTTGGCTTGCAGGCAGGCCCAGACGTAGATAGGGTGTGGCGGCACGTAATGCTTGTAAAAGATCACACGGAGACGGGAGGACATGATGCCGACATTCAGGACTGACGATGGGGCTGAGTTACACTACAAGGTCGAAGGTAACGAACGGGGCAATCCTCCGCTGATTTTCATTCACGGTTGGTGCTCGAATCTCAATCACTGGGAACAACAAGTGAGGTACTTTCAGAATTCCCATCGAATACTTCGTATGGATCGACGTGGCATGGGCAAGTCCACCACGCCTGGCGCTGGTCATACCCCGCAGCAGCACGCTGCGGATATTGCAGCCTTGGCGCGGCACGAAGGCTTCACCAACGCGGTCGCCATTGCGCATGCAGGTGGTGGCCCAGCGGGGGTGTACTTCTGCTCCGAGTATCCTGAGTTAGCCAGAGCCTACGTGATGGTGGATACGGCCATCTCGCCTGGCTTCGCTCTCGACCATCCAAGCAAAATGCCAGCGCGCTTTTATGCCGAGATGATTGAGAAGATGACAGCACCGGACGGAGAACAATATTTTCGTCAGTTGTATACCAGCTTTTTTGGTGCCCAGGCTGACCGCGCACTCGTCGAGGCTGCTGTTACAGAGGCGAGTCGTACGCCCGTAGACACTCGCGTCAAAGAACTCAAGCTCATGGCATCCGACACCGCCACGCCCGCGGCCACCATGCGTCAGCCAGTCCTAGTGATCGCCGGGCCCTGGCTGGCAGACAGCTTTCCGCAGGCCGTTGACCATGAGAAACTCAAGTCCTTGCTCAAGCAGGCCAAGCACGTCGAACTCGCCCGCGCCATCGGTACCGGCCATTTTGTACAGCTTGAAGTGCCAGACCAAACCAACGCGTTCATCACGAGCTTTGTGTCTCGCTTAGCATAAGGAGTGCAGAACACGACACTCTGGGCTGTTAGCGAGAGTGGGTATCCGCGCGAGGGGAGCGCAGCGCTCTGTTGGCGTGTTTCATGGTTCCACAGAACCTTTGCAACTCGACTTTGGCCACTTAGGCCGCTAAGGGGAGTTCATCGAGCAAGCTCTCGAAGGCTTCTCGCGGCAATTGCAGGAGATCAGGGTGGAGAGCAGAGTTGTTGCAATAGCGAGCGCGCCAGAGATAGCGTCGCACCAGGGCGAGACAGTCGGCAAAGGTGGCGGTCGATTTGTGGTACCACGCCGCAGTTTCCACGGGGACGTGGCCAGTGGGGCAGAGGCGTAGCGTCAGCAAGGTCACCAGAGAAAAGAGGCCGAACAAGACCGGGGTGGTGCGGGCAATGGCGGGATCGGACCACTGGCGTTGGGTTTCCAGGCCCAGATGGGCGCGGGCTTCTTCAAACGTCACTTCGACCGACCAGCGCATCACCACGCACTCGAGGATCTGAGTCGGCGTAGCCTGCAGGTCCGTACACAAGAAGGCGGCATCGGCCAACCGGCCGTCGGGATCACGCACCAGCACAAAACGAATCGCGACCGGGGCCCACCCCGAAGTATACCAGAGCGCCGTACGGGAGAAGACCTGCAAGGGTTTGCGTTCCCCGTGATACCAGTTGACGACCACCGACTCCCAGGGCGTGTCCGACCGCGTCGCCCAGCATTTGAGACTGCGTTGGCGCGGGCCTTTGGTGGGCTTTCGTCCGCGCCTACGGGCGGGGTGCGGCCCAGGCGGATGATAGAGTGCGGCATCCAGTCGCATCCGACTGACCAGCACCACCTCACTAACGGTGCACGCCAACGCGAGCGCCACCACGGCAAACCCACCATCGACCACCAAGACGAGCAGGCGCTGTGGCAGCCAGCGCCGCACTTGCTGCATCATCTGCCGGACCCGGTCCACACTCGTCTTGTGCCGCCGCTGGTAGCGCGACTTGGGCGGCCAGCACAAGACCGTTAAAAAGGGCAACGCCCACACGCGCCTGGCCCAGGGCACCCGGACCAATAACATCATTGTCACCCACTTCAGCCCAAAACACTTCACCACGTGCTTCTTCGACGATCGTACGGCATCGCGATAACACCCCTTCACCTTGATCTTGCGCCCGCTGCGTCGCTCCACCGTGTCGTCCGCCCCCAGCACGATCGTAGCTCCGGGCGGCACGAAGGCCTTCACCAATACGCCCAGCAAGACCTTTCCTGCCTGCAACGTCGACCACTGCGCCCGGTTCAGCACCCGATGATAGTTCGTAAAGTGCGTCTCCCCCGCTAACCCCATCACGCGTAAACAACTACTGACGGTCCGTTTCCCCGGCGCTAAAATCGCCCCGACCACCAGCACCTGCACGTGGCGCCAGACTGGCTCCGAAAAGAGTTGCGCAAAAGGGGCTAACACCACTATCATCTCGATAGGCAGCGAGGGCATGGAGTACCTCCAGAGGTCGAGTTTGCCGTGGAACAGCAACTCTATCCTAGAGAATGCTTCTCCCTCCTGCTATCCGAAAATGGCCAAAGTCGAGTGCAAAGAAGCTATCTCAAAACTCGCCAAAGTTGCAGTTTTCACGGTAAAATGGAGAGATGAAGCCTGCGTGTACACGTGATTGCTCACGAAAAGCCTCCTCACTCGATGTTCCTCTTAGCCCACGGAAGCCGTATCGGTCCGATGTCACAGACCTCCAAGGGGACTATCTGTCTGCCTTGTTGCCGATAGGCGCGCGCACTGGGCGGCCCCGGGCCAACGAACGAGAAATTCTCAATAGCATCTTGTACGTGCTCAAAACCGGCTGTCAGTGGGAAGACCTACCCCATGACATCGCGGCCTCGCCCAAAACTTGCCACCGGCGCTTGCTCGAATACCAACGTCGTCGCGTGTGGCAAAAGATCGTTCACCTCTTGCTTCAAGAAGCTGACCGGCGAGGCTATTTGAATTTCACCAATGCCTATCCTGACGCTAGTGTGATCAAGTCAAGAAAAGGGCTGCGTCCCAAGTCGGGTACTCCGGCAAACACCGTATTCGCGGCCTCAAACGCCACCTCCTCATTGAAGTGCATGGGCATCCGCTCAACTTCACCGTCACCAAAGCTAACTGGCATGATCAACGCGCTATCCTAACTACTCTCGATGGCGTCCGTATCGGGAAGCGGAAACGCAAACCTAAGCGCCTGGGGGTGGCCTGATGAACGAAGAGGAAACACGAGAGGCAGGAAGGAGGAAAGAGCGACACCCGATTTGTTCCGCGGGAGCAAGCAAAGAAGGTCTTGTGAGCGAGCAGCGATGGAGCTAAGAGCGACATAGG
>VGTJ01000247.1 GCA_016874775.1 Deltaproteobacteria bacterium | reverse complement strand
CATTCTGGTTTCGGTGTCTTACTGATCACGTTGAACCAGAATCACTGATCAACTTGCATCAGAATCGATGATCACGTTGCATCAGAATCGGTGATCATTTTGGTCCAGAAAACGCACTTCTGGGCATAATCCTTCACGCATGTGTGGTTTTGTCACCTGATGAACGTCGTTCGTCAGTAGTACTTGATTCTCAATCCACCGTAGATAATCACGCTGAACTATCGGCAGAGACCATTCCTAGTGAGCGTTCGGCGCTGACTCGTCCACAAGTAGCAAGCGCGAGTGTTGGGGTTCCGTTTTATTTTGAAGAGAACCGGGGGCAGGTGGATGAGCAGGTGAAGTACCTGGCACGCGGGCGTGGTTATACCGTGTTTCTCACGCCCACGGAGACCGTGTTGGCGTTACAGCGCGGGGGTGAATGGGCAGAGACGTGGGAACGAAAGGGCGCGGGGGCGAGTGGGCGCCGAGGCGAAATGACGTGGCAGTCGCGCCTTCCTTCTGATTCCCTATTCCGCAATCCGCAATCCCAACTCCACAATGCCAACACCCAACTCCCAGAACCCCAGCCTTCCGCCTTTCTGCGCATGACTCTCACCGGAGCGAATACGCAGCCCCAACTCACCGCCGAAGAGGCTTTACCAGGTAGAGTGAACTACTTCATTGGCAACGAGCCGAGCCGATGGCAGACAGAGATCCCGACCTATGGCAAGGTGCGGTATCACAGCGTGTACCCTGGGATTGACGTGGCCTACTACGGTAAACACCGACAAGTCGAGTATGACTTTCTTGTCCAACCGGGAGCGGATCCAAACCAGATACGCATGCGGTTTGCGGGAGCGGAAGATCTCCGGCTTGATCCGAGTGGGGATGTTATTCTTTACGTGCCGGGGGGGGGAGGTGCGGTTACTGAAGCCGCAAGTGTATCAGGAGATCGACGGCAAGAAGCAGACCGTGCAGGGGCAATATCGGCTGATGGCAGAGGAGGAGGTTGGTCTGGTGCTGTCTGCGTATGACACCAGCAGGGAACTGATTATTGATCCGGTGCTGAGTTACAGTACCTATCTGGGCGGTAATCATATCGATGCCGGGTTGGCGATTACTGTCGACGGAAGTGGCAATGCGTATGTGACCGGGCCTACACGATCCCCCAACTTTCCGACCACTGCGGGAGTAGTACAGCCGAACTACGGTGGTGATTTTCGCGATGCGTTTGTCGTCAAACTCAATTCAAGGGGTACGACAATTGTGTATGCGACGTATTTGGGCGGCAATGCCGATGACAATGGGTACGGAATCAAGGTTGATGAGAGCGGCAATGTGTATGTGACTGGGAACACCAAATCTACCAACTTCCCTGTGACCTCAGGAGTAGTGCAGCAGACTCTCGCCGGCGGCTTTGATGCTTTTGTGGCCAAGCTTAATTCAGTAGGGTCTGCCTTGGGATACGCGACCCTCGTGGGTGGTACGAATGATGACGTTGGTTGGGGGATAGTTGTCGATGGAAGTGGTAGTGCGTATGTGTCTGGCCAGACCGGGTCCGCCAACTTTCCGACCACGCCAGGGGTGGTCCGACAGACTTCTGGCGGTGCAATTGACGCCTTTGTCGTTAAACTAAATCCGACAGGGACAGCCTTTGGGTACGCTACGTTTCTGGGCGGATCTGGTAGCGATGTTGGATATGCGCTGACGGTCGATGTCAGTAGCAACGTGTATGTGACTGGGGACACGGGATCCGCGAACTTTCCAACGGTGTCAGGACCGGCACGTCTAGCCTCCGGCGGCTCCTTGGATGCATTTGTTGTTAAGCTGAACGCGACGGGCACGTCCGTTGGCTATACGACCTTTCTTAGTGGCAACGCTAATGACACTGCGTACGGGATTGCACTCGACGGAAGTAGCAACGTGTATGTAACTGGGGACACCGCCTCCAGCAACTTTCCGGTCACGCCGGGAGCAGTTCAGCAAAATTTCGGCGGCTCTCGGGATGCGTTTGTCGCCAAACTGAATCCCGCAGGAACACCCGTCTTTGCCACCTATTTAGGTGGCAGCGGCATCGACTTTGGCTTGGGGATCGCAGTTGATGGAGGGGGAAATATGACTGTGGCTGGAGATGCACGGTCGGCTAACTTTCCTGTCACCTCGGATGCGGTACAACCGGTATTTGGAGGCGGTGTCTCTTTTGGCGATGGGTTCGTTGCACAACTGAGCCCATCGGGTACATCAGTGCTCTACGCAACATATCTGGGAGGAAGTGCTGACGATGCAGCGTTCGGGGTTGTGGTCGATGGAAGTAGTAATGTCTATGTGACCGGAGGCAGCAGGTCGGTCAATTTTCCTGTTACTGCTGGGTCTCGCCAGGTGACTAATGCTGGCCTTCAAGACATCTTCATTGTCAAACTACTACCAAACGCACTTATGAGCGTTGATAAATCGGTGCTCTCTTTTCCCAATACCGCTGTGGGTAGTGCCCAGGACTTGACCTTTAGCATAGGGAACTCTGGCAGTACGACGATTGAAGGGGTAGTAAACTTGGCGGGAGATGGCTTCAGCCTGCTGAGTGGCGGTGGGGTGTTCAGTTTGCCACCTCAGAACAATCGGACTGTGACAATACGTTTCAGTCCTTCCAGTAGTGGAAGCTTTGGCGGGGTGGTAAATATCAGCAGTACTGGAGGTCCCGCAAGTGTGCAGCTTAGCGGGAGCGGTGCTGGCGTCGGCAGTGGACCGTTGTTGTCGGTCTGTAGCCAACAGCTCGACTTTGGCAGCGTGACTGTTGGGAATTCCGTTGTCTTGCAGTGCACGGTGACCAATACGGGGACAGGTACTCTCGCTGGCACCGCCAATGCGAGTGGTGCCGGTTTTAGCCTGCTCAGTGATGCGAGTTTTAACCTTGGGGCTGGCCTCAGCGAGACGGTGCAATTGCAGTTTCAGCCCTCCCAAGCGGGTAGTGCTATTGGAGTACTTACCGTGACAGCAGGGGGCACGACCGTGCCTATTCCTCTGATTGGTAACGGTCTGCAAGGGGCGGCCTTGGAAATCAGTCCGACGACACTCAATTTTGGCGGCGTGCGCGTTGGACAGAATCGTGACCTCACTTTTACTGTGCGAAATGTCGGTAGTAGCCTTCTCACGCGCAAGATCTGTGTTCCGTCGGGTTTCATTGTCTCGCCAAGTGACAACGTAAGCTTACCGCCGACACAAAGTCAGGTATATACGTTGCGCTTCACGCCACCTATTCTCAGTCCACCACCGTACAATGGAACCGTCACGTTCAGTCAGACCACCTGTATTGTCGGTGCAACTTTTGACGCTGCCAAACTCATTGTGAGTGGTAGTGGGGCAGTAACTACAACGCAGGGAGTAGCATACATAGTGAACCGGGATGAAGGCACGGTGTCAGTTGTGGATATCCACGCCCAACGTGAAGTGCGATTGATCGTGGTCGGGACGGCACCGACCGAGCTGGTTTTAACTCCAGATGGGCGTAAAGGATATGTTTGTAATTTTGGTTCTAATAATGTGTCGGTGATTGACACGACGAGTCTGGAGGTGACAAAGACGATTTCTGTGGGTTTGAACCCGACGGCGCTGGCAGTTACTCCTGACGGGCAACGAGTTTATGTGGCGAACAGCGGACCCGGACAGGATAGTGTGTCGGTAATCAAGACCAGTGACGATACAGAGTTCCGGCTTGCAGTCTTTCGTTTCTCGCCGACAAGACTTGCCGTGAGCCCAGACGGCCTGTTCTTGTATGTGTTTGGGACAGGGAGTCGCTTTGTGACGACGGTGAAGACCGCTACTAACCAGATTCAGTTTCTCGATACTGGGCAAGATCCTGTGTCAATTGCCTTCTCTCCCGACGGCCGGCGGGCCTTTGTCGCAAACCAGGGGCAGGGAACTGTAAGTGTATTGAATACGACAACCTTTCCCCCTAGCAAACTACAAGATGTGAGCGTGTCCCCGGGCATAACGAGCGTCGCAGTGAGTAAAGAAGGGAAAGTGTACGTTACTGAACCATTGAACATCAACCCAGTGGACCAGACCAGGAGCGTCGCGATACTAGAACCGGGACGTGATTTTCAGGCGTTTCTTGCTCTTGAGAACCCAGGTGACAGGGTTCTTCTCGGCCTAGAACGTGAGGCTCGAATGCAGATTAGCGAACGGATCTTTGGCTTTGGAAATCCTGCAACGATTCAAACGTATGCAGACGCTAGCCAGGTGATCGTCACTGATCGACAGAGGCTAGGGGAAAATCACGGCGCTTTGATAGCAATTACTACGGCAACTGATACGAAAGGGCCACCAACCACAGTCGGAATGCAGCCCTTCCAGGGAACAGAAAATCCCGTATCGCAGCAGGTATAGGTTGTGGTTCCTAATAGTGCTTCATCGTCAGTGTCGTTAGTGATGCTCAATAATGCTGGTGCTCCTGAAGTTCTTGTTGGAATTACTCCGGAAGATGTGGAAGTCTTTGCTGCTCCACCTCCACCACCGTGCGTTACCGACGCGATAGGCCCGAGCCGGGCGCTGAGTAGCAATGGTGATAGCGATGCGGTCGTTGTAAAGGCACCACAGCGCTGCGCGTGGCATTTAGCGACGGCGGAGTCCTGGATTACGGTGAATGCGACGGGGAACGAACGGGCCAAGGTCGGGGATGGACAGTTAGGGTTTACTGTGACACCGAATACTACAGGAGCACCTCGAACAGGAAAACTTCTTGTGATGGGTAAAGAGGCGATGATTACGCAAGCCGCGAGCAGTGTCCTGCGTCCAACAGGAGACAAAACACCCGGACCACCAGTGACACCGCGACAAGATACAGGAGACAGGACACCGGGGCCTGCTGTAACGCCGCGACGGTAGTGCGTTGGAGAAGGGATAAGCTGTCATTGCGAAGAGCGTCAGCGGTGAGGCAATTCTCTGTGAAAACAGAGATTGCTTCGTTGCACTCGCAATGACGAGATCACTATCGGGGCTTCACTGCCTTCGGTACGATTGCGTTGATCATTTCGACGACATAGCCGATCTCACTGTCTGTCATTCCCACCCAGAGTGGCAGGCGCAGCAGGCAGTCACTCGCCCATTGGGTGCGTGTGAGGTTTCCGTACGGCCGCCCGTAACGTTTTCCTGCTGGTGCTGAGTGCAGTGGTACATAGTGAAAGACTGCGTTAACTCCGGCGTCGTTCAATGCAGCGAGAACCGCCGTACGCGTGACGAGATCAGGTAGTAACAGATAGTATAGGTGGGCGTTGTGTGAACAATGGGTGGGAACAACCGGACGACGGACGTAACCACGCGCTTCGAGGGGTGCAAAGGCTTCATGGTAGCGACACCAGATCGACAACCGTTGCTGCGTGATGTTCTCTGCCGCTTCTAGTTGTGCCCACAAGAACGCGGCGGTCAGTTCACTGGGAAGATACGAGGAGCCGATATCGACCCAGCTGTATTTATCCACCTCACCGCGAAAGAACTGTTTGCGGTTGGTGCCTTTGTCGCGCAGGATTTCTGATCGCGTGCTCCATTGCGTATCGTTCACCAGCAGTGCGCCACCTTCGCCGGACATGACGTTTTTGGTTTCATGAAAACTCAAGGCGCCTAAGGTGCCGAAACTGCCGAGGGCGCGTCCTTTGTAGAAGGAACATATTCCCTGTGCCGCATCTTCAATAACAGGAAGTTTGTGTATTTCGGCAAGAGCGCAGATGGTGTCCATCTCACACCCCACGCCAGCATAGTGAACGGCGACGATCGCTTTCGTACGCGGAGTAATCGCGGCTTCGATCAGTGTTTCGTCAATGCATAACGTATCGGCGCGAATGTCGACAAACACTGGCACCCCACCACGCAGTACGAATGCGTTGGCGGTGGACACAAATGTGTACGACGGCATGATGATCTCATCGCCTGGTGCGATATCGAGCAGCAACGCCGCCATCTCAAGTGCCGCAGTGCAGGAATGGGTGAGAACGGCTTTCTGACAGGCAATCTGCGCTTCCAACCATGATTGGCACCGCTGCGAAAATGGCCCATCCCCTGACAGGTGCATGTTGTCTGCCGCCTGCCGTATATATTCCAACTCTCGTCCTGTCAGATGCGGGCGATTGAACGGGATGTGTCGTGATGAGGTGGGTTCCACTACAAGTCGACCTCATCGCTGTTCTTGGCAAACAACATGGCGCCGCCCTTAGGGAAGTAGACGCCTTTGGCGACGGTATCTTTCATCAGCAACGCTCCAGCGCCGATCAGGCACTGCTCGGCGACGCGAATGGAGTTGTGCAGTGTGGCGTTGACGCCAAGGAAGGAGTAGCGCCCGATCGTACAGTGACCAGAAATCACCACGTGCGAGCTAATGAAACAGTGGTCTTCGATGACCGAATCATGTCCAATATGATTGCCGCTCCACAGGGTGACATTGTTGCCGATAGTCACAAACGGTTGGATAGTGTTATCTTCAAGAACGAAACAATTCTCGCCGATCGGTTGTTGCATAAGGACGGTTGCTCGACTGCTGACATAACTTGGGCAGGTGTATCCCCACGGGGAACGCGCTTAGAGTCTTGTAAAAAGAAGGGGTTAGGATAGAGAGGGCAGCACGGGTGTCCGGGAAAAAGGAGGAGGAGGTATGCCTGCGCTCACGTGTGCCCTGGTGGAAAAGCTGGAGACGATAGCCGACCCCCGCCGTCAATGCGCGAATCT
>VGTJ01000246.1 GCA_016874775.1 Deltaproteobacteria bacterium | reverse complement strand
GGGCGGCGCGGGCACAGCGCAATCACTTAGCATGTTGTTATCATGCGTGGGTATCCTTGAAAGTGAAAGCTCAAGAACTGGGCCAGACCCTGTATGCCGTGCGGGAGAGTTTGTTTAGTCATTACCTTCGCGCTGAACTACAAAACCCTCATGTCACGGCTTGTTAAGGTCCAAAGCGTAAGTCCTGTTTATATAACTGTAAAATTTTCCGACAGTGTAAAATTTTTCTACATCATATATCTGAGGGAAAAGTAAACGCGAACGCGATTTCTCCTTTAGGGTTGGACGTTGTAAGAGTACTGCTCCATGGCCTAGGCAAGACATCATACCCACATGGGGAGTTCGTGTACGAACGACTGGTACGCCTGTCCGGTGCAATACGACAGAAGAGGTAACGCGAACGCCGCCCTTGAGTCCCTCCTGACCTTGGGTGTATGCCTAACTGCATGCCACCCGTACATGAAACGTTACTCGAATTTCCCTGTGTCTTTCCGCTCAAGGTCATCGGTCGGAATGTACTTGAGTTGGAGAGTGAAGTGTTTACCATCATTCAGAAGCACGTCTCCAATGCACAAAGAGAGAATATCACACGACGTCTGAGCGCCGCAAATAAATACCTCTCACTTACTGTTACATTCGTTGCCGATAGCAAAATGCAGTTGGACGAATTGTACCTTGAACTCAACCGTCACCAATTAGTCTTAGTGACACTTTAATCCGGGGAAGACCCTAGCGAGAAAGAAAACATACAAAACAACACTTATAGTTACGCCACATAAAGTGACATTTTGCCCCGAGAGATACGTCAGTGTTGCACAGAGAAGCGATTTGTTCACCTCACTACGCGGTATTCACCCGAGCCTCTTGCGCTATCTGGTTTAGCATGGGCTGAATCTGCAGGTCCGAAGCTCTATATCCGGTAAGGGGGGAGACGTTATGGCATTCAAGAACTCTCAACCATCTAAGTCCACGGCTATCCGCTCGCATCTTTCTCATCCCATTATCGACTCAGACGGACACATCGCCGAATTTGAGCCGATCTGGTTCGATTATATGCGTGAGGTCGGTGGCAGTGATTTTTCCGCACGCTTCAAAAAAGCCCCAGACGTTCCTTTCTTTTTCCAGTGGTACAACATGACCTGGCAAGAACGTCGCGATCGTCGCATGCCGCGGGCACACTGGTGGGTCCATCCTACCAAGAACACGCTCGATCGGGCGTCAAGTTCGTTACCCAAACTCATGCGTGAACGCATGGACGAAACCGGCCTCGACTTCTCCATCATGTATCCCAGTATGGGAATGGCTGCACTCCACATGAGTGACGATGAATTACGTCGGGTCGCGTGCCGCGCTTACAACAAGTATCAATCTGACATGTTTCGCGAGTGTAGCGATCGCATGAGCCCAGTTGCGGTCATTCCTATGCACACACCGCAAGAAGCGATCGAAGAGTTGGAATATGCCATCGGCGTCCTTGGCATGAAGGTGCCGCTCCTCGCTGCCCACGTGCGCCGTCCCATCAAAGCCGCTGCTGAGGTCCCCCCTGAGCTGCGACGGTATACGTTTTGGCTCGATACATTTTGCATGGACAGTGAGTATGACTATGATCCAGTGTGGAAGAAATGTATCGAACTGAAAGTCGCGCCGACCTTCCATTCGATCGGAGTTGGCTGGGGAAGCCGCACCTCAATCTCCAACTTCATGTATAACCACATCGGCCACTTCGCCGCGTCCGGCGAAGCGCTCTGTAAAGCGCTCTTCTTTGGTGGAGTCACGCGTCGGTTCCCGCAACTGCGCTGCGCTTTTCTTGAAGGTGGCGTCGGATGGGCCAGTGTCTTGTACAATGACCTCGTCGGTCATTGGGAAAAGCACAATGTGAATTTCCTTGAGCATTTCGACCCGGCCAACCTGGACGAAAAGCTCATGTATGACCTCTTTGCGCAGTACGGCGGCCCTCGCTTTGCGGAGAAGCTCGCGAACAAAGGAGATCGCTCTCACTTACTGTGGGGCGCCTATGAAGAGAAGAAAGAAAACCACTTGGACGAATTTGCCCCCTGTCGAATCGAACGCAAAGAGGATGTCCGCGACTTGTTCGTCCCTCATTTTTACTTTGGCTGCGAAGGTGATGATCGCATTACCGCCTCAGCGTTTGATACCAAGCACCATGCCATGGGAGTCCGCTTGAATGCGATCTACGGCTCCGATCTCGGCCACTGGGACCTCCCCGATATGCGCGAGGCTGCGGCTGAGGCATATGAGGCGGTCGAAAAAGGCCTCATGAACGACGAAGACTTCCGCCGCTTTGTTTTCGTTAACCCCGTTCAGTTCGTCACCAGCGCTAATCCACATTTCTTTAAGGGTACGGTTGTCGAACAGGCAGTGGCTACGCTGCTCAGCGAAACCCCGCGGTAACTGCCAAAACGAAGGAACAAAAAAGTATGGCTCATGCAGCGCAGCAAGCGTGCATCGTCGGTGTTGGTGAGACGCAGTACACCAAATGGGGACGGATGGGCGACCGTGGCGAATGGAGCCTGGCGTGCGAAGCAGTCATAAAGGCGGCTCACGATGCAGGTGTGGACAGTAACGCAATCGACGGCCTTGCTTCTTTTTCCAATGACAGCAGCATGCCCTGGTTGATGCAGCATGCACTCGGTCTGCCAGACCTCAAATTCACCTCAATGGTGTGGGGTGGTGGCGGTTCCGGCGCCTGTGGTGCGCTCGCACATGCCGCCTCTGCGGTCGAGAGTGGACATGCGCAGTATGTGGCGGTGTTTCGCTCACTGTGTCAGGGCCCTGGCCATCGATATGGCCAAGCTGGTGGCTACAACGAACTCCCCCACCTCAATTTTGCGGCTCCGTTCGGTATGTTCTCGCCGCCGATTATGATCGCACCGTTGATTCAGCGCTACATTCACGAATATGGTGCCAAGCCTGAACATTTTGCTGAAGTGTCCTTAGTCTGTCGAGACAATGCGCAACGCAACCCCCGTGCTGTCATGCATGGTCGTCCATTAACGCTCGAAGACTATCTGAATGCCCGCATTATCGCCTCACCGCTGCGGCTCTTTGACTGTTGTCAGGAGAACGACGGTGCATGTGCACTAATTGTCACGACTCTCGAACGTGCGCGGGCGCTGAACAAGAAACCTGTTCGTATTCTCGCTGCATCACAGGGAGGAAATCCTGGTTGGTATGACGGCGCACTCGGTTCACACAACATGCCGATCGACGAATACGGGGCTGGGAATGGGAAAACACTGGCCAGAGACCTTTTTGGACGGGCGGGCATCACGCCACAGGACGTGGATGTCTTACAGATCTACGATCATTTTACTGGTCTGGTGTTGATGACGCTGGAAAACTTCGGCTTTTGCGGACGTGGAGAGGCTGGCCCGTTCGCTGCAGTCGGAAATCTACGCTGGCCCCACGGTCGCTTTCCCCTCAATACATCTGGTGGCCACCTCTCGGAAGCGTACATCCACGGCCTTAACCTCGCGGTCGAAGGCGTACGACAACTGCGCGGAGAGTCGACGTCGCAAGTCAAAGATGCAGAGGTATGTCTGGTCACCGCAGGTTTGAGCGGAAGTCCGCTAAGCGCTGCCCTGCTAGGAGTCTAAGCATGAGTTATTTTCCCGCTGAAGTTTCTGGACCACAACCAACAGATGTTGACCGCACCTTTTGGGACCATTGCCGACGACGCGAATTACGCTTTCAGCGCTGCGCCGCGTGTCATCGTTTTCGCCATCCGCCAGGGCCAATGTGCTCTGCCTGCCATTCGTTTGAGCACGAGTGGCTCCTTGCCCCAGACACTGGCATCGTTTTTAGCTTCACAATTGTTCATCATCCCGTCCATCCAGGCGTGGCGTCACTCACCCCTTACAATGTCGTGATTGTCGATTTTCCGGAGTTCGATCATGTCCGCTTAGTGAGTAACATCATTGATGCCACGCCCGAGGAGATTCACGTCGGCATGACGGTAACGTTAGTGTGGGAGGAGTCGAGCACGGGTATCCCGTTACCACGATTCAAGAGCGCGAGATGAGAGTGAGAGCGAAATCAGACCTGAGAACATTCGTACACTTTACACTCCAGACGCCAAATCGTACCATTCTGAGCGCAGCGAAGAATCTCTCAGAGAGACCCTTCGTTTCACTCGGGGTGACAGCGCGCGTGCGCCAATCTTTCATGGTCCGATTTAGACTGGGAGGAGGCAACAATGGCAGAACAAGTTGTGCTGTTTGAAATTCGCAATAATGCGGGATGGGTCACCCTGAACCGCCCAACGGCAATGAACGCGCTTACCCCTGGAGTCTTGGCAGGGATCGACGCGGCATTGGATGATTTTCAGAAACATCCTGAGATTCGTGTGGTGGTCTTTACTGGCGCTGGACGCGCCTTCAGTGCTGGCGCAGACCTCAAGTTCATCCGAGAATCGAGCGGTGGCAATCCACGTGCACTGCAGGACTTTCTCCAGGCGGTCTATACCGTTCTCAATCGCGTTGAGCGCTTCCCTCGCCCCACCATCGCTGCCGTGAACGGTCTCGCCTTAGCTGGCGGACTTGAACTCACACTCTGTTGTGACCTGGTCATTGCGGCAGAAAGTGCCAAGCTGGGAGATGCGCACGCCAACTTCGGACTGATTCCTGGGGGAGGCAGCTCTGTACGTTTGCCGCGCAAGGTTGGCCCTACCCGTGCGAAGTATCTGATGTACACAGGCGAGTTCTTCCCTGCACGAGAGTTGATCTCCTATGGACTGGTCAATGAAGTCGTTCCAGACAATGAGTTGATGAACGCAGTGGAGAAAGTCGTCGGTAAGCTGGCGAACAAGAGCCCTGTGGGCTTAGAGAAGATGAAATATCTGGTTGATGATGGCCTCAATCAAACCGCTGATACTGCATTGCGGCTTGAACTCCTTGCTTTCGATCTGCACATGGCGTCAGAAGATGTAAAAGAAGGACTTGCCGCATTCGAGCAAAAACGGCCCCCTCAATTTAAGGGACGGTGAGTTCATGAAGGGCAGTATGCACTGCCCTCCTTATTGGGACTGCCAACAAAGAGAAGCGAGAATCAACGGTATCGTTATCGCGCTCCCAGGTTGGCAATCGTCTTCTCGATCGCAACAAAAAATTGTGTAATCGGCTCGCGGAACAGCGTCGTGCTGGCAAACACACAGAAACACACGACCGCCACGCTCACAATCAACGTGTAGTAATCACCTCGGTTTTGTGTTGGGTCTCGATCTGTCATGCGTACGGATCTCTCCATGCTTCTCATCACCACCACCCCCATCCTCACTGCCCGATGTAGACATCACGAACAGTTTCCACACCCAGCGTGATATTTTTCTTACGCCATCAAAGCTAGTTTGCGCTTCGCCGCAGAGAAAAGCAAATGTGAGACCGGCTCAATTTTCTTGTAAAAATAGGACCTCGCAAGCGGCGGGGTCGATGTCCTAAGACCAGCGCTGTGCTGGTCTTCCCCATGCGTGCCCTCATTTAGGGGTAGGCTTTTACGCTGAGAAAAGACGAGACGTCATTCCCGCGAATGCGGGAATCCAGGGGGAATACGCAATCGTTCAGAGGTGAAGCTCCTGGATGCCCGCCTGCGCGGGCATGGCGAACACGCGGATCTTAACGACGGGAAATCCGTGCCAATTCGGACCTTTTGACTCTGGACTGGCGCCTCTTGACTCCTCTCTTTTGTGATCCCGGCAAGCATGAGCTCGCCGCGTATGCGATACAACTCGGCTTCACAAAACCGCTCACCACTCATCTGCATGACGTCGTGGGCTTTCGCGAGTGCCGCAAGCGCCTCGGCTCTCTTCCCTACCCGCCCCTGAATATCAGCCAGTACCAGTTCGTAATATGACCGTGCAATCTCCAAGCCGATGATACGTAACGACTCCATCGCATCGGTAATGAAGGTCTGCCCTTTTTCACTCTCCCCTGTACGCGCCAGTGCCCACCCTTGCGTGACCGCCCCTGTGGCTTTCCACAGCTCAAACTCTTGTTCATGGGCAAGGGTCAGCAGGTCACCTGCCGCGATTGCGAGTTGTTGAGGGCGGGAAACGGAGTGAGCATCTTTGACCTCAGCCGCCGGACCTTGCATACTGGCCGGTTCTTCACTACTGCCGACTGACCGCTGACTACTAGTGACGTCCGCGATAAAGCGGTATCCCTTGCGATGCACAGTCTCGATGTAACGCGGTGCATCTGGATTGTCGCCAAGGACTTTGCGCACTTCTCCCATACACACGCGAATCACTGCGTCGCCAACGATCGCCCCTTCCCATACCACATCAAGCAATTCTTCTTTCGTCACCAATCCAGGGGAGCGTTCGACCAAATGCCTGAGCAGCGCAAACGCACGCGGCGTCAAAACCAGCGACTCCCCATCTTTCTCCAGGCTTGCGTTACCAAGATCAAGAGAAAAAGGAGCAAAGCGAAAAGTTCGGGAAAACGACCGAGATTCTGTAGAACTCACAGTGTCATACCACCTTACGTTCTGGCGAGAGCCGTTCTTCAGCCCTGAAACATACTTTTTCTAGAGGGAGCGCACAGTAAGGCGGTGGCAGGAAACAACTTACCGCAATAGTGATTGACCGGAGTGGAGAGCCTCTGCACAAGAGCAGGGATGAGAGACGAGACCATTGTGTGCTGGCTTCGGTCTAAGTATCGAAGTCTGGTCGAAGAGCTGGATGAACGCGGGCGAC